>CAZDAT010000043.1:0-13668 GCA_964503695.1 uncultured Lachnospiraceae bacterium | reverse complement strand
TTGTCAATTCTTGTCAAAACAATATTAGGCATTTTTTTACCCTCCTTGATTATGATTCTCCCTGAAATCCCATTCAGAGTAGCTTTATTATAACTCATTTCAATTTATTTGTCATTATATTTTTTAATATCTGATTTATTTATTTTAGTTTTTTTTTAGGATTTTTTGTCAAAACCGAATAAAAACCCGAAGATTTTATAGATATTTTTACCAATAAATGATATAATGAGTCTGATTATGGAGGTAATTATGCAGTACAAAACATCAATGAAAGAATTTGAACCCTATGGCAGCGTATACGAAGAGCCCATCCAGCAGAAACGGCATAATATGATAAGCCGCGTAAACCGTCTGACGCCCGCCAGAAGTATTCATAACCTGCTTCATTTTGACTGTGAAGTATATCTGGAGATGAAAGAGGGCATGGCAGCCCTTATCATCGGCTTTACTCCCACTGCCACAAGGCTGGAGGTTTTTTCCATCCACCGCAAGGTACGTTTAAATCCCGGTGTCTATTTTGCACTGGTTTCCGTCAGCAAGGAATCCTCCTGCCGCCTGATTACGTCGTCGGGCTTCAGTATGCAGTCTGTGGAACTGGACTCTCCCTATCATTTTAACCGTGTCCTGCCCCGGATTCAGATTCGGGAAATTTTAGGCTACTATTATAATGTCCGGAATGCCGGATATAATTTTAAGGGAGAAAAGCACGATTACTACGAGCTTACTTTCGTAGACCGTGGAATGCTGGAAACGGAAATCGAGGACCAGCATTATGTCATCCGTGAAAAGGAGCTTATGATTTACGGACCGGGACAGTTCCATACACAGCACATTGCCGAAGGACAGTCCTGTTCCTACATTACCATTGTATTTTCCATGGTAAATATTTCTCCCGATGCCAAGGATGTGGAAAACACACTGCTTTTAAACAAGATATTTTCCTATGATAAAAAGATTTATTCCTTATTAACGGAATTTGTGCAGGAAAGTTCTGTCCAGATTCCCTACATTAACAGCCTGATGATTTGTCTTTTGCAGGAAATCATGATTCGTCTTCTGCGTTCCGCTTACCTTACCCCAAAAGAGGAACGCCCGGTTTCACCCTCAAGGCAGCATTATCAGGATGAACTTTTAGAACGGATTCTTACCTATATAGATGAATCCATCTGTGAACCGCTGACCATTGCGGAAATCTGCCAGAAATTTTCCATTTCCCGGTCTTCTTTACAGCTTTTGTTCAAAGAAAACCTGGAGCAGACACCCAAAAAATATATCAGTGACTTAAAGCTGGAAAAAAGCTGTCAGTTAATCCGCGAACAAAAATATTCCATTAGTGAAATTTCCCTGATGCTTGGGTTTAATTCCATCCATTATTTTTCCAGAGCCTTTACCCATAAATACAATATGGCTCCCAGCGAATACTCCAAGCAGATGTTCAATCAGTTTTAAGGAGGTACAATATGAAAATCGGTGCTATCGGAACCAGCTTTATCATGGATACCATTCTGGAGAATATGTCACAGACTGCCGGAATGGACTGTGTTGCCCTTTATTCAAGAACCCTTGAAAAGGGACAGACCCTTGCAAAAAAATTTGCCATAAGCAAAGTATATACTTCTTTAGAAGATATGCTTGCCGACAAAGATTTAGACTGGATTTATGTATGTTCTCCCAACTCTCTTCATTACCAGCAGAGTAAGCAGGCATTACTTGCCGGAAAGAATGTTCTTTGTGAGAAGCCTTTTACAACGACTTCCGGGGAGCTTGCAGAATTAATTGCCCTTGCAAAGGAAAAAAGACAGTTTCTTTTTGAGGCAATTTTACCTATGTATCATCCCAATTACCGGATAGTTAAAGAACATCTTCCCCTTATCGGTAATCTGAAAATGGCCAGCGGAACGTTCTGTCAGTATTCCAGCCGTTACGAAGCTTTGCTTTCGGGAAATGTTCCCAATGTCTTTAATCCGGCATTTTCCGGCGGCTGTCTGATGGATTTGAATTTGTATAACATTTATTTTATGGTAGGACTTTTCGGGAAACCGGAAAGCATCGACTATCATGCCACTCTTTACGAAAACGGCATAGATACCAATGGTATTTTATATATGAAATACCCCGGATTTTTGTGTCAGTGTATGGCCGCAAAGGATACGTTCTGCGAGAACAGTGTCCAGCTTATGGGGGATAAGGGTTATATTAAGGTCACTCCCGGTCCCAGCATCTGTGAAAAAGTTACCATTGTAAGAAAAGGGGAAGAAGACCTTATCTTCGAGACCGAAAAAAATCCCTATTCCTATGAAATGTCCGAGCTGGTAAGACTGGTTTCAGAACAAAATTACGACGAATGCTATATGAGGCTTAACACTGCATTGCAGGTTGTGGAGGTTCTGGAGGAAGCAAGGAAAAGCGGCGGACTTGGATTTTAGATGCAAAAGTTATATTTACTCTGTGAACAGCCATAATATATAGAAGAAAAGCTCCGTTTCACTGACGTTCAAAGTCGCTTTTCTTCTATATATTATGGCTTGTTTCATATTTTGGATATGGTTTCTTTATTCAGCAAATAAAAAAAGGGCTGTCGCACTAAAAATTTAACTTTTTAATAATTAATTCCAGTGCGACAGCCCATTTTTAGATATTTTTTATTTTATGATTGTCTGAATGGAGAATCGGTCAATTTTCATAATTGCTCCTTTGGCAACTTCTACATTGACGGTTTCTTCTTCAATTCCTACTACACGGCCATAAATTCCGCCGGCAAACATTACCTGGTTGCCAATGGCAAGTCCTTCGTAAAGGTTTTTCATGTTTTCACGACGTTTTTTCATGTTGGTTGCAGAAATGATTGACATAATAATTCCGAAAACACCCATAATAACCACAATGGTTACACAGGTCCAAAGTATTACTTCCCAGTTCATATTTAAATACCATCCTCATCCGCATCGTCTTCATGTTTTACAAGTTCAAAACGAACGATGTAATCTTTTCCTGTAGGAATCAGTGTTTCTGCCAGTTCCAGGGGATCATCATAGGATGCCATCATGGATGCCCCTTCAATGACCATGGGAAGATTGGTACCCGCCAATACTTCAATTTTCTGGTCTGCACGTTCTGCCTTGCAGATGGATGCATTATTAAATGGTGAACCGCCTGCCAGATCAGACAGCACCAGAATGCCGTCGCAGTCCTTTAAGCTGTCCATTGCGTTATGAAGGTTTGCCTTCAGAACTTCTGTGGAATGATCTGCTTCAAAATCCACCAAAGCAACATTTTCCGTAATTCCTGTAATTAACTGTAAACTGGATGCAAGGCCGGTCGCGAAATGACCATGCCCGGTAATCAAAATACCTACCATTTGTTTTTCCTCCTTACTATTCTCCCATAAGCCGGTCTGCCTGCAGGCCATCCGACATTTTTATTTTAAAACATACGGATATAAAGTTACACCTTTCACGACTCTGTTTACTTCTCCTGTCGGACAAGGGTTATCCGGTGTAATGTCAAGAGACAATGATTTCAAAACAGCCAGTGTCTGTGCAAAGGTAATGTATTCAAATCCCAGAAGGATATTTTCCATTGCTTTTCCGCAGTCCATAACCAGTCTGTAATCTGTCAGTTCCTCCAGACCCTCGCAGGGTGTATTCATAATAACTGCAATCTTGTTGCCTTTTCTCTGGGGTCCCATTTCTTTGATTAAGTCAATTTCATACTGTCTCTTATAGGCATCATCACTTAAATAAACAACTGTTAATGTGTTATCATCAATGATGGATTTGGGACCATGACGGAAGCCTAATGGAGAATCGTACATGGTAGCAACTTTACCGGCTGTCAGCTCTAACATTTTCAATGCTGATTCCTGGGACACTCCCTTTAAGGCAATGTTTCCAAGGTAAACGATTCTGTCAAACTTAAAATCATCCACGATGTTTTTTGCAAAGCCATACTGGTTATCCAGGAAATTCTCTGTGGCAACACATACCTTTTCAATCTCTGCCGTTAATTCTTCCAGTCTGTCTAAGTTAAATGCCAGATACGTTGCCATATACATATTGGAAAAGCTGGAGGTCATGGCAAAGGACTGGTCATGGGTTTCCGGTGTTAAATTAATTGCATAACAGTTGTCCTGTGTTTCGGCACGTCTGGAAAGTGCACCGTCTTTATTACAGGTAACAAACAGATGGTACAGATTACCGCAGACTGCTTCTGCCGCATCTACCGCCCCAATGGATTCCGGGGAATTACCGCTTCTTCCAAAGCTTACCAGAATGGTTGGCTTTGTTTTGGAAAGGAAGTTTTCCGGGGAAGGAACGATATCTGTTGTTCCGTAAGATTTTACTTTATGCTGATATTTCTCATTTAATGCATGAAACAGGGAGTTTCCTACAAATTCACTGGTTCCGGCACCGGTTAAAACGATGTCAAAATCATCTGCCCTGACTACTTTGTCAAGAAAACTCTGTAATTCTTCCCTGCATTCTGCTATCTGTGCACAGGTCTTTCTCCAGGTTGCAGGCTGCTGATAAATTTCCTGCAAGGTAAAAACAGAAGATGTTTCCTGCATTTTTTCTGTGGAAATGCCAAAAATATTCATTTTAAAAAATACCTCCCGATTTTTTTCTTTTTTTCATGATATACCAAAAATAAGGAAAAAACAATGTAGTAATTAAAAGTAATAATACTTACTTTAAAAATTACAAATTATTTTTTGCAGGAAAAGATTATACTGTTACTATAGTAATTATGTACATTTTTCATCCATAAAACTGTTACTTTTATAATAGCTTTTATAATGTTATAATGTACCAAAAGGGGCATGGAAAAAGTTTTTTTGTGCCGGAGCCATGAAAGAACCAGCATGGCAAAGTAAATCAGAATCAGGAGGGATTTCTTATGATTATTCAAAGTAAGAAGGTATGGATTGCAGACCAGTTTTTTGCTGCTGCCATTGAAATCAAGGATGGGAAAATCGTAAATGTGCTTCCCCATGGAAGCCGCCCTGTGGATGTGGATTATGGTGACAAGCGTATTGTACCGGGCTTTTTAGATATCCACTGCCATGGAGCTTATGAATTTGACACCAACGATGCCAACGAGGAAGGGCTTCGCAGATGGAGTGAGGGTATTGTAAAAGAAGGGGTCACCGGATTTTTGGCCACCACCATTACCCAGAGCGAAGAGGTATTGACCAAAGCAGTTTCAAACGTTGCAAAGGTTATGGAAGAAGGATATGAAGGAGCCGAAATCTTAGGTATCCATTTTGAAGGTCCGTATCTGGACATGAAATACAAGGGAGCACAGCCGGAACAGTTTATCGTCAAGGGAACCATCGAACAGTTCGAGCGTTACCAGGCGGCCGCAAAAGGAAATATTAAATACATTACCATGGCAACCGAAACAGATACCGATTTTGAATTTGTAAAATATCTGACCAGTCACGGTGTTGTTGTCAGCATCGGTCACTCCGCAGCCACCTATGAAGAAGCTGTCATGGCTTATGCCAACGGGGCTACCAGCATGACCCATGTATACAACGGAATGACGCCTTTTAACCATCGTGCCAACGGACTGGTAGGTGCCGCTTACCGACTCCGCACCATGTATGGGGAGATTATCTGTGACGGTAACCATTCCACCACTGCTGCCCTGAATAACTTCTTTATGTCCAAAGGACCGGACTACAGCATTATGGTTTCCGATGCCTTAATGGCAAAAGGAACTCCGGTAGGAAGCAAATTTATCTTCGGCGGCAATGAAATCGAGATTTACCCTGACGGAAGTGCACACCTGACCTCCACAGGCGGTCTTGCAGGTTCTACCTTAAACCTCAATAAAGGACTTCGCATTTTAGTGGAAGAAGCCATGGTTCCCTTTAATTATGCCATCAATGCCTGCACCATCAACCCTGCACGCTGTCTTGGCATCGATGACCGCAAGGGAAAAATCGGCACAGGATACGATGCAGATATCGTTGTTTTAGATGATAACTATGATGTACTCCAGACCTACTGTAAGGGAGAGGCCAGACTCTAAACCAGACAAAATAAACCAAAAAGGAGAATGAATACTTATGAAACATCCACTTCAGGAAATGATGGAAAGACGTAAGAACGGTGAAATCTGCGGAATTCCATCCTATTGCAGTGCCAATGAGCTTGTTTTGGAACAGGCCCTGAGACGTGCCAAAGAATTAAATACACCGACTTTAATCGAAGCTACTGCCAACCAGGTAAACCAGTTTGGCGGCTACACAGGAATGGTTCCTGCCGATTTTTATAACATGGTTCTTTCCATGGCTGAAAAAATCGGTGTTCCCGAAAATATGATTATCCTTGCCGGAGACCACTTAGGACCACTGACCTGGCAGAATCTTCCTGAAAAGGAAGCCCTTGCCAATTCTGTGGAGCTGGTATACCAGTACGCCAAAGCCGGCTTTACCAAAATTCACTTAGACACCAGCATGAAGGTGGCAGATGACCCGGAGGGACTTCTCTCCACAGAAACCATTGCCCGCAGGGGTGCCATCCTTTACAAGGCTGCCATGAAAGGCTATGAAGAATTAAAAGCCCAAAAACCTGATGCCATCCGCCCGGTATTTATTATCGGAAGCGAAGTTCCCATTCCCGGAGGAGCCCAGGAAGAAGAAGACTCCCTTGCAGTTACCAGACCGGAAGCTTTCAGGGATACGGTTGAAACTTACAAACGTATTTTTGCCGAAGAAGGGATTGCAGAAGGCATGAATGATGTCATTGCAGTTGTAGTCCAGCCCGGTGTGGAATTCGGGGATGAGCAGGTATTCTTATACGACCATGATGCTGCCACGGATTTATGCAGTGCCTTAAAAGAATATCCTAAGGTATGCTTCGAAGGTCATTCCAGTGACTATCAGAGTCCCCAGTGCTTAAAAGCCATGGTACAAGACGGCATTGCCATCTTAAAGGTAGGCCCCGCCCTTACCTACGGCTTGCGGGAAGCCCTGTTTGCCTTAAGCTTTATGGAAAAAGAACTGGTACCGGAAGAAAAGCAGGCTCACTTTATCGAAACTCTGGATAAAACCATGCTGGCAAGTCCTGGCAACTGGCAGAAGCATTACCATGGGGATGAAAAACAGCTGTCCTTAGCAAGAAAATACAGCTTCTCCGACCGGGCACGTTACTATATCGGTCAGCCGGAGGTAGTCGATGCCATGAATCAGTTATTTGAAAACCTAAGGGAATACAAAATTCCGATGAATATGCTGCATCAGTATATGCCTCTTTCTTATGCCAAAGTAAGAGACGGTCTTCTGCCGTTAGACCCGAAAGAACTGGCTTTAGACGGCATCCAGCAATTTATGGCGGATTATGAATATGCCGTAGGACTTGCATAAAACCGGAAAGGAATACACAAGATGTTTGATATTTGGAATATTTTAGATAACCCCACGTTTATGTTTATTTTTCATGAAGTGGTATGCATCCTTGGAAGCTTATATTATCTTCCTGCCGTACTTACCCGCATTCGTGAGAAAAAAGAAGGGAAAACCTATACTGTCTGCTGGAAAGACATGAAAAACATAGTTGCAACCTATGTCATCGTGGCAGAATCCATTTTTCTCTATGATGATGTAAAAACAGGCGGAATCTCTAATCCCATGGTGGCAGTATTCACACAGGTTTTTGCCATTGTTTTTATTGCAGCCGCGTACTTTCTTTTGAAGGAAGAGCCGCAAAAGAACTCTTTTAAATCCATTGCAAACACCAGAAAACGCAAATAAAACTTTTGGTTGCCGGACACTTTAGATAAATTTAAGTCTGGTGCATTAAGATTAACTTTCCCAAGTTTTTTCTTAATGCACCAGACTTATTTTTACTTTATTTATGTGCCATGGATTTTTTTATTCTGCTACAAATAAAACACCCAGTGTTCCCGGACCGCAGTGGCTTGTAACCACACCTCCGGCTCGGGTTATGTGAATATTTTCAAAATAGTTCATTTCTTCCAGTTCTTTTTTAATGGTTTCAATCAGCATTTCATCACAGCCGGAATGGGTAATAAATACATCCTTCTTTCTGGCTGTCATGATTTCTTTTTTCAAATCCTCTACATAATTTAAAATTACCTTGTCCATTTTGCCGCGGTACTTCTTGCCTGCCTGCATCTTTCCGTTAATAACAAAAATAGACGGATGCAGCTTTAAGGTATTTCCTGCCAGTGCCGCCACACTACTGCACCTGCCGCCCCTGTGCAGGAACGTAAGACTGTCCACCACAAAGCTGGCACGAACAAAAGGCTGCATTTTTAAGATTTCTTCTGTTATCAGGGAAGCATTCATACCGCTCTCGGCAAGTCTTGCGGCTTCCAGTATCTGAAGTCCGATTCCGGTAGAAAGGTTTCTGGAATCAATCACAAAGACCCTGTCTTCTGCTTCCAGCTCCCTTGCCGCCATCCGCACCACACTATAGCAGGAGGACATTTCCTCTGAAATACAAAATACAATCACTTCCCGGTTCTTTTCCAGCCCCTTTTGGATGGCTTCTTTTGCTTCCGTTAAAGATACTGCGGAAGTTTTAGGTGTTTCTTTGGTTTCTTCGCTCCATGCATATATATCTTCCGGGGTAATGTCCACGCCGTCAGAATACTCTTTTTCTCCCAGATGTATATGCAGCGGTAACACTGCAATGTCATATTTTTCCAAAAGTTCTTTTGATAAATCCGATGTAGAATCCGTAATAATAGATACCTGCTTCACTTCAATTCCTCCAATGATTAACAAGGCTGCCATTCAGACAGCATCTTCCATATCGTTTTAAAACTTCTGAAACAAAAAAGCAACATTTTTTAGAATTATTTTATTTTTTTCACTTTTATTTTACTTTCTGATATTACTTATCACCTGTGCCGGAATCTCAAATTCCACCACACCCATGGACATGGGGGCAACATCCCCTTCGTTAAAACTTATGACCACGTTTCCTGCCTCATTGATGTAAAAGGAGGTTTCCTCCGTAATGGTATTAAAATTCCACTCCTCAACTTCTCCATCCAGCCAGTAGGACACATTCTCATCCGCTGCCATCTGTTCCTTCATCTGTTCTTTGATATTTTCGCTGATAGGGGTTATATAATCTGCACCGACAATAAAAATATCTTTCAGTTCCAGACGTTTTCCGCTCTTTAAGTCAATGGTATAATAATAATTCCACTGATATCCGCTTCCTGCTCCCTGATAACAAAGAAGCTTCAGGGTAAAATAGTCCTTTGTGGTAGCTACCACCTCACTGGATATTATCAAATCCTGATATCCCATTTCCTCCTGCATATAGGTTTCAAATTCTTCGATTAACTTATCAGTAATTTCTTCGATTTCCGAATTGATTTCTTCGATACTTTCCGATAACTGCTGCTTCGCCATTCTTCCACTTTCGTCTGAAACCGCACTTCTTGCCTGGGGGGGCATTGGTTCTGCACTTTCCGCCTCTTCTGTAGTTTCCAGATTTCCTGTGGTTTCGGTACCCTCCTCTGTCATTTCTTCCAGCTTAAGCTTTGCCACGTCTACTTCTGCCTGATGTCTTTCATCGGCATATTCAAAGTTTCGAAAAGTCACTACCTTTACCAGATTCCCCAATACCGGAATCCCCTCCAGGGCATTGGCTGCCTCTACGGAAGAATTGGACAAAATGATAAAAGCAATGGCAAACATGGCGGCACTTTCCATCATAAGCTTTCTTCGCCGTCGTTTCCGTTCTTTTCGGTTTTCTTCCTTTCCTTTTGCCATCACGTTTTTCAGTGCTTCCAACTTTTCTTCCGGCATTCTGACTTCCAAATATGTCTCCCTCAAGCTTTCCAGTTCCCTTTCCGTTTCTGCGTATTCGTTTTCGTTTCTTATGATTTCATCCATGAATAATACCCTCTCTTTTTATTTATCACCACAATCATTTTTGCTTATTCGGACAGGCTTATACTAAGCTTTTTCATGCTGCGGTAAAGCCTGCTTTTTACTGTACTTAAGTTTTCATTCAGAATCTCAGCAATTTCTTCCAGTTTTTTATCTTCAAAATATTTCATGGTAATAATTGCTTTTTCATGCTCCGGCAGTAAATCCAGTGCCCGCTGCAAATCAACATTGGCATAATTATCCATTCCCGATTCTGCTTCATATCCCTGATTTTCCTGCAAAAATTCATAGGATTCACACCTTGGCTGCCGCAGTGCGGCAAAAATTTCGTTGAGCATGATGCGATATATCCAGGTGGCGGCATACTCCTGCTGTTTTAATGTATGACAGCTTCTAAGGGCTTTATAGGCTCCGTTCTGCACAATGTCATAAGCATCTGCCTCATTGTGCACATAACTGTATGCCAGCCGGTAATATTGATTGTATCTTTCCAATATGATTTTTTCGACAATCTCTTCATTGTCCCTCTTCTTAACGGTACCGAATTCAATCAAATCTATTTCCTCCCCATAAACAGGTTCTTTTCTCTTTAGTTTAACCTTTACTGATTAGACGCATACCAAGGAAAATAAGTTTCACTTTTAAAGCCATTCTATACTTCTTTATCAGGCACATAGCTTTTATAAAGCTTTACCTGGTCATAGATACATTTCCAGTTGCTGGAAGAACCCGCGGTTACACAGATATAATTTTTTCCATTTTCATCCTTTGCGTAGCTTACCGCACAGTTTTTCGACTGGGTTACATATCCTGTTTTCGCACACAGAACTTCCCCGCCGGTATCTTTATCTTCAATTCTTCTTAAAAACCAGTTGGAAATGTCAATTCCCTCCGGATGCTCCGTGGTTGGTGTGGTTATGTAATGATGCTCTGATAAGACTTTTTTGCAAAATTCATTTTCCACCGCGGCTTTCATAATTACCGCCATGTCATATACCGTGCTATAATGTTCCTTATCATACAGCCCCACACAGTTGGTAAAATGGGTCGTCTTGGAAATCCCCAGCTTTTCCAGTTTTTCATTCATCATGTCTACAAATGCTTCATGGGAGCCTGCCACATAGGTTGCAAGGCCTACTGCCGCATCACAGCCGGAAGGAAGTATGGTTCCATAAAACAGGTCTTTTACTTTTACACTCTCTCCATCCAGAAATCCCACACTGCTGCAATCATTCACATAGCCATAGTCGGTAATTTCCCTGGTCATGACAAAGGTATCCTCTAACTGTTCTTCTGTCATATTTTCCGCCGCCACAAGCACTGTCAGGACTTTGGTCATGGATGCCGGGGAAATCCGCTTTTTTGCCTCCTTTGATGCCACAATCTTCTGGGAATCTGCATCTATCAAAACCAGACTTTCACTGGCAATTTCATCATCATAAACCGTTACCGTATCCGAGGTGGTCTCAAAGTGATACAGCTTTGTGTCCTGTAGGTTTCCCAGTGCGGTTCCCTGTGTCTGGCCCGCATCCGTTGTACTGTCCGCTCCCTTATTTATGTCTTCCGAAGCTTCCACTTCTCCTTCACCATTCTGTAAAAGGTTCTCTGCCTGCAGGGCTTCTTCTTTTCCGGTATTTTTTTTAAATACCACAAAAATGCCTGTTAATACCAGAACCGCCGCCGCACCGACTGCCGCTTTTTTCATTAAAAGCTTCATCCTTCTGCGGCGTTTTTCCTGCAGCCTCTTTTCCCGCCTCATCTGCTCCATCCTTGCCTTGCGGCGCTGTATTCTCATCTGTTCTTCGGTATCTTCCACTAAATAATCCATATATTTCTACCCCTGTTTAGAATTCTATAAAATAATGAGGCTGCCGCAATAAGAGGTCTTTCGAAACAAACAGCATCCTGCACAAAGAACGCCACTTTTCACAAAGAAAGCTAATATGTACAGAATGCTGATTTTCAAGCCAGTTTTCTTAATGCAACACCCTCATAAAGGATATCATATCTTTTTCAAAAAAACTATGAAATTTGTGTGTTTTTATTCTCCTAATTTCATGGCAACCACAAATCCGACTGCCAGTGCCACAATTCCGGTGATAATGCTTACCATGGTAATTGCCGGGAAGCTGCCTACCGCCATGATTCCTATGGGTGACGCAACAATCAGACCGATAATTGCCCAGTAGGCATACAGCGGAAATTTCTCGAAAATAATTTCGATTAATTTGGCAATGGCAAAAATTCCCACCAGAACCCCGATACCGAAAGGAGCAAGGATTCCTACACCCGTAATAATTCCATTCATGTCAAAGGAAACCAGTGAACGGATGAAATCATTGATGGCAGAAAGCACCGGGTTATAATATCCGATAAGCAGAAGTACCATGGAACCGCTGACACCGGGAATGACCATGGTTGCCGCTGCTATGACACCTACAGCAAAAAGCTTTATTACATTGATAAGATTAAAAGTAAGCTCCACTCCGTTTCCTTCTGTTTCGCCAAGCAGTGCCATTCCAACCACCACGGCAAAGAATACCAGGAAGGTTAATATATGTCCCAGACGGATGGCATTCCCTTTTACGTTCTTCCACATAACCGGAAGACCACCGACCACCAGACCTACAAACAAAAGGCTTGTTTGAAACGGAAAGCTGTCAAACATCTTTTCAATGGTAAATGAGCTTCCCACGATTGCCAGTGCCATACCGATGACTATGGGAATCAGAAACTGAAGGTTTTTCTTAAATTCGCTAAACAGATGCGTAATGCAATGTATCAGCTTATCATAAATTCCCATGGCTACCATCATGGTGCCTCCGCTGACCCCGGGAATTACATTGGCGATTCCTATCACCATTCCTTTTAAAATATCTTTTATCATTTTATCTCTCCAATCCATTTGAAATCCTGTGTATCGTATGACACGGTAAGGGTTTTGTCAAGAGTTTTCCGCCAAAAATTTCCACTGTAAATTGCCCGTAATAATTTAATTATATAATGAAATTCCATATTTACATTTTCTGAAAATCTTAAATCCCAATACAGCAAATAAAGATACCACCAGATATAAAGTAGAAGCCAGACCAATTACAACCTCAAATAAGAAAAATATAATCATAAATACATTCATCGTTTTTATCTCCAATTCATTTTTATTTTTTTAACTGATATAAACTGTTTTTCGCTTTCAATAACAGTTACGTCGTTTTTACACACGACAAATAAACCTGTGGTTTTAAAACAGGTTTCCGTTTTATTTATGAACTGGCTTTTTATTTTTCTCCGTCTTTTTTGTGGATATAATCAAGAATGGTAATATCCCTGCCTTTTATACGGTACAAAAGCACCGCTGATATGGCAGTAAAGACCAAAAAAGTGTTGTGTAATTCTTCGAAGCGGATACTTTCCGTATTCCATCTGAGATTTGGCTTTACCTGCTCTCTTCGCATGCTTTGAAAGGTGTCTCTAAGACCTGAGATAAGTCTTGCAGTACCGTTTGCCAGATAAGCACAATCTGTACCGGCTCTGTCAATGGTATCTTCCTTATCCATATATTGCAGGTACGTCAAAAAGGAATGTGCCTTTGTTGTCTGCTGACACATTCCCAAGAAAATCACTATGAAAACAAGCATGATGCAAAAATACTGTTTCTTCCTGCTTTGCATAATCATTTCACCTGCGTTTTCTTATATTTTCAAAACATATAGAATATATTATCAGAAGCCCATGGGATTTGCAATTATTAAAAAGACAGTGGAAATTTAGTGGAAAAAAAAATAAAG
>CAZDAT010000042.1:0-13706 GCA_964503695.1 uncultured Lachnospiraceae bacterium | reverse complement strand
ATGTTCATTCTTGCATTACTGACATTCGTTTTTACGTTTTGCAGATAATGTTTTGCACATAGAAACCACCCCAGAACTTTGACCAGCGAAAGGGTGGCATTCTATGTGCAACTTAACTCAAGGTCATTCCCCTTGTGGGCGATTGTTCCTTTTTTCAATAACAAGTATAGCACATTGTGATGAATTATTCAACTGGTAATAAAGACATAAAGTAACGGTTATAAATGTATGGAGAAAACGGAAATGAAGATAGCCATCCGCTTAGATGATATTACTCCGGATATGGATTGGGAAAAATTTAATAGAATGGAAAGTCTGCTGGACAAATACCAGATAGCTCCATTACTTGGAATTGTGCCGGACAATCAGGACTGGAATCTGAAAAAAAACGAACCTGCAGAAGATTTTATAGCCTGCATAAAAGTGTGGGAAGAAAAAGGATGGAAATTTGCCCTGCATGGCTGGCAGCATATCTATACCACGAAAAAGGGAGGCTTATTTCCCCTGAACCGTTTTTCAGAATTTGCCGGTGTGCCGGAAGAAAAACAAAGAGACATGATTTGGGATGGAAAAGAGAGACTGAAAAGGATGGGAGCAGAAACCGATATTTTTATGGCTCCTGCCCACAGTTATGATAAAAACACGCTGAAAATTCTGAAAGAAGCAGATTTTAAGTATGTAACAGACGGATTCGGAAAGTGTCCCTATCAGTGGCAGGAACTTACATTTCTTCCGATTGCTTTTCAAAAGAGCAAAGATATAGAAAAAGAGGGCTATACCACGCTGGTTTTTCATACCAATACCATGACAGGGCAGGATTTTGAAGATTTTGAAAAGACTCTGGAAAAACATAAAAAAGATTTTATTTCTTATGGGGAATATCTGAAAGCACCTGTCCGCCAGCAGACCTGGTCTGGGAGAAAAAAGGAATATGGTATGGCGGTTTTTAAAAGGATTCTGGTTAAATTATATGGAATTAAAAATGCAGGAAAAAAAACGGATGGCTATCAATTAGGCAGACGTTAAAAGAGTGGATGAGGTGAGTTATGAGTCAGCCGGTTATTGTATTGCATGTAGTGGGAAGAATGGATATCGGTGGTGCAGAAAGCCGGATTATGGATTTGTACCGTCATATGGACAGGGAAAAAGTACAATTTCATTTTATGCAGCATACTTCAGATACGTGTGCTTTTGAAGAAGAGGTGAAAAGCCTTGGAGGTAAGGTGTATCACGTTCCAAGATTTCGTGTGACAAACTATTTTTCTTACCGGAAAGCATGGGAGAAATTTCTGATAGATCATCCGGAGATTAAAGTAGTACATGGTCATATGACAAGTACCGCTTCGATTTATCTGCCCATAGCGAAAAAAGCAGGCGTGGAAGTTACTATAGCTCATGCCAGAAGTGCAGGGGTAGACCCGGGGATGAAAGGCTATATTACCCGTTTCCTTCGAAAAAATCTGTATCAAAAATGTGATTATCGGTTTACCTGTTCCGGGATGGCGGCAGAAGCTGTCTTTGGAAATCAGAAAAATGAGAAGCGGAAAGCATATTTTATTCCCAATGCCATTGAAGTGGATAAGTTTAGGTTTGATGAAAAAATTCGGGGTCAGATTCGTCAGGAATTAGGAATTGAAGAAAAATTTGTGATAGGTCATGTGGGGCGTTTTTCTGCCATGAAAAATCATGAATATATGTTACAGATTTTAAGCGAGTGTATAAAGAAAGAAAAAGAAGGACAACTGTCTCCCATGGTACTTTTGTTTTTAGGAGACGGTGAGTTAAAAAACTTGGTTATGGAAAAAGCCAGGGAAATGGGAATTATGGAAAGGGTTCTGTTTCTTGGAAATCAAAGAGAGGTATATCGGTATTACCAGGCGATGGATTTCTTTTTACTGCCTTCCCTTTATGAGGGGCTACCCGGAACTGCCATAGAAGCACAGGCAGCAGGGCTTTGCGGAATTTTATCGGATGCAGTAACAAAAGAGGCCGTAGTGACTGACTTACTTCAAATGCGAAGCATCGGGGAAAGTGCTTCTTTATGGGCAGAAGAAATTGTAAAAGAAAATCAAAGAAGAACACAAGTGATACAGAAACAGGGAAAAGAGCAGGACAAAGAATTTCTGCTTCAAAGACAGGATTATGCAGAGCTTGTAAAGCAGGCTTCCTTTGATGTAGAAGAGCAGGCAAAACGCATACAGGAGTTTTATCTGACAGGTACTTACGTACCGGTGTCAGATGCCGGAAGCGGGAGTGTGCTCTCATTCTCATAACTAAAACTGTACAAGGAAATATCAGCGAGATAAAGGTTTCACAGATACCGAATGATAAAAACAGGAAAGGGGGAAACACCGGGTGGAAGGACAGATTCAAAAAATTTTGTTTCATATTAACAGTCTGGGAAAAGGCGGTGCGGAAAGAGTAGTAAGTCTTCTGGCAGACGAATTTGTTAAAAACGGAACAGAAGTTATCATTGCAACGGAATGGCATTGTGAAGATGAGTATGAACTGCATCCCAAAGTAAAGCGAATCCATGCAGGACTTCAAGAGACGCAGGAAAGTGCTTCCCGTTTACAGAAACAATGGTTTCGTATCTTAAATTTAAGAAAAGTGATACGGCAGGAGAAACCGGATGTGGTGCTTTCCTTTTGTGTAAAAGCAAATTACAGAGCCATGATGGCAACCCTTGGTATGAAAATTCCGGTGATAGTTTCGGTACGTAATGACCCTAAAATAGATTATATTGGAAAAAAGAATACACTTTTAAATAAATTGTTTTTAAACCGGGCGGCAGGCTGTGTATTCCAGACAGAGGAAGCAAAAGAATTTTTTGATGAAAAACTGCAAAAAAAGGCGGTTATTATCTGTAATCCTGTAAACGAAAAATATTTGCAAGCCAAGCGAAAAGAGCCTGTAAAAAAAATTGTCTGTGTAGGCAGACTTGTGGCACAAAAAAATCAGATGCTGTTGGTGCAGGCTTTTGAGAAGATTCTGGAAAAATATCCGGATTATCATCTGTATTTGTATGGTGATGGCAGTGATGATGAGTGTAAAGAAGAGCTTCTTTTATATGTAAAGAAGAAGCAGGCTTTCCCATCTTCTGAAACCAAAATCGGAGGGGAAGAAAATCCCCAAAAGAAAAAAGGAAGTCTTTCTTTGGAAGAACGGATTCATTTTATGGGACTTAGCAGTACTCTGGAAACCCAGCTGGCAGATGCGGCAATGTTTGTCCTTCCCTCCAATTACGAAGGGATGCCAAATGCCTTGATGGAGGCTATGGCATTGGGACTTCCTGTAATCAGTACGGATTGTCCCTGTGGCGGAAGCCGTTACTGGATTACACCGGAAGTGACAGGGCAGTTAGTACCTGTGGGAGACAAAGAAGCGATGGAAAAGGCAATGGAATTTTATATTTTAAATCCTAAGAAAGCCAGGGAATACGGACAAAAAGCCAGGGAACGTTTGCAGGAGGCTACCGTGGAAAAAGTATTTTTGCAATGGAAAGAATATATCCGGCAGACGGTAAGAGTATGAATGTCAGACAAAAGGAAAATGTCTGATTGGGGAAGGATACATTATTATCGGATAGAATGATGATGGACAATTTAGTATAAACATTCGAAAAACGGAAGGGTAAGCAATATATGTGCGGAATTTGCGGGTTTTACAGTAAACAGAATATTTCTTTGGAACAGCTTGCAAAGATGAACGATACCATGTATCACCGGGGGCCGGATGATGGCGGAGTAGAAATTTATGAAGGAAAAGACGGATATGCCATCGGGCTGGCACACCGCAGGCTTTCCATTCTTGATTTGTCACCTTTGGGTCATCAGCCCATGCATTCTGCGGACAAAAGATTTACCATTGTTTTTAATGGGGAAATCTATAATTTTAACGAACTAAAGGAAGAACTGAAAGGATATCCTTTTCAGTCTCATTGTGATACGGAAGTGATTCTGGCAGCTTTTTTAAGGTGGGGTGTTTCCTGTGTGAAACGTCTGAACGGAATGTTTGCCATAGCCCTTTATGACAGGGAAGAGGAGAGCCTGTATCTGATACGTGACCGGATTGGCAAAAAGCCTCTGTATTACTATCTGGAAGATAAAACAATTGTTTTTGCATCAGAGTTAAAACCGATTATGGAATATCCGGGGTTCCAGAAAAAAGTAAGAAATGAACTACTGAACCGTTATCTGGTGCATCAGTATATTAATGCACCGGATACGATTTTTGAAAATGTATATAAATTAGAGTCGGGAAGTATACTGCGGTTTTGTCGGGGCGAAAAAGAGCAGTGGAAATATTGGGATATTGCAGAAAAATATAAGCAGTTAAAAGAAAGCTTTTCTGGTTCTTTTGAAGAAGCAAAGGAAGAGTTAAAACAGAAATTATCCGCTTCCGTAGAAAGGCGAATGATTGCAGATGTTCCTTTAGGAACGTTTCTCAGCGGTGGCTATGATTCTTCTCTTATGACTGCCATGGCACAGGAGAAAAGCCGGAAGCCTGTGAAAACTTTTTCCATCGGATTTGAGGATAAAAGATATAATGAAGCAATTTATGCAAAAGAAGTAGCAGAGTATCTTGGTACGAAGCATACGCAACTGTATATTTCAGAAGCGGATATGTTTGCCATGATAGAAGATTTGTGTGACTATTATGACGAGCCTTTTGCAGACAGCTCCCAGATTCCGTCAATGCTGGTATCAAAATTGGCAAAAGAGGAAGTCTCCGTAGCTCTTTCCGGTGACGGCGGCGATGAATTTTTCTGCGGATATAATAATTATCAGATGTTGTCTGATATGAAGAAATTGGATTTTGCGGGAGGACTTATCTATGGAGCCTGCCATCTGCCGGGAATAAGACAGGGGAATCTTATGAACCGGCTTCCGGGCAAGGTGCAGATTGTAGCAGGCAACCGGGGCAAATATAAAGTGCAGCCGTTTGAATTGAAAAAAAGTGAAATGGTAGTGGGCTTTTTAAAAGAGGAGCAAAGAGACTATCGTTTTGAAGAAGAAACAAAATACAACGAAGAAAACTGGCAGATTAGAAGGATGCTGTTAGACATGGACACCTATCTTCCGGGAGACATTCTTTGTAAGGTTGACCGGGCGGGCATGAAGTATTCCCTGGAAACCAGATGCCCCATCTTAGATAAGGAAGTCATGGAATTTTCCTTTACCCTGCCCCATTCCTATAAGTATGAAAAGGGAAATAAAAAGAGAATCTTAAAGGAACTGGCGTACGATTACATTCCAAAAAAATTGCTGGAACGGCCGAAGGTTGGCTTTTCCGTTCCCTTAGATACTTGGCTTCGGGGACCTTTAAAGGAGCAGCTTTTGGAATACTGTAATCCTCAGTTTTTAAAACGGCAGGATATTTTTAAAGAGGAGCCTTTGAATAACTTTATTCTCCGATATCTGGAAAATGGCGATGGAAAAGCCGGAAGCGGAAGCAACTATTCCCGCGTTGTATGGGCGTATTTTGTGTTCCAGAAGTGGTATCAGAGGTATCTGTAAGCATTGCTCTAAAAATATGCTAAGGTAGATTTTAATATTAGAAAATTACAGGATGAAAGAATGGAACCAAAAAAAATAGTATTTTACATCAGCAGTCTGGCAAAAGCCGGGGCACAGAGAGTTATCTTAAATCTGACGGAAAGTCTCCTTTCAAAAGGGCATCAGGTAACCATAGTCACCACTGCAGAGGTGGAAAATGAATATGAGCTTCCAGGCGGGGCAAAAAGAGTTATCTCGGATATCGGAAAAGAAGAAATTACTAAGAACAGAATCCTGAATTTAAAACGGCGTTTTTGTAAGCTTCGTAACATCTGGAAAATGGAAAAGCCGGATGTGATAGTTTCTTTTATTGGAAAGAATAATTTTATGGCAGTTTTAACTGCATGGGGGCTTAAAGTTCCGGTAGTGACCTCTGTCAGGGGAGACCCGGAAGAAGAGTATTATAATAAATCCATGGAGCTTCTTGCAAAAACTCTGATGGGAAAATCGGCAGGTATCATCTTACAGACAAAGGATGCAAAAGACTATTTTCCCAAATGGATGCATAAAAAGATAGAGATTTTAGAAAATCCCCTAAATCCTGATTTTATAGAAGCCTATTTTGAAGGAAAGCGGGAGAAAAAAATCGTTTCCGTGGGAAGAATTGATGCCAATAAGAACCAAAAATTAATCATAGATGCATTTTACCGGATTGCCCGGGAATTTCCCAAGGTAGAGCTTGTACTTTATGGAGAAGGAGAAGAACGGGAAAAATTGATACAGTATGTCAAAAAAGGTCCTTACCAAGACAGAATTTCACTGCCCGGAGCCGTCGGTAATGTAAAAGAAAGCATAAAAACAGCCAGGCTTTTTGTCTTATCCTCTGATACGGAAGGTATGCCCAATGCCTTAATGGAAGCCCTGGCACTGGGAATCCCATGTATTTCTACGGATTGTCCCTGTGGCGGACCAAAGGCATTGATGGGAGGAAAAGAAAACGGAATTTTAGTTCCGGTAGGAGACAGTAAAAGCATGGCGGAAGCCATGAGAATCATTTTGTCAGATGAAGAGGTTTGGCGAACCTATAGCCGGAATGCATATAAAATCGTGGAAGAGCTAAACCCTGAGGCAGTAAATAAAAAATGGGAAGAATATTTGTACTCTGTAATGCAAAAGTAATATGGTAACTGCGAAACTTAAAAATTACCAAAAAAGCAATGGAGTAAAAGGAGAAAAGTATGTGCGGAATCGCAGGTTTATGCAACTGGAAAGGTGATATACAAAAAAATATAGATGCCATGAATGCAAGAATGTTTCACCGGGGACCGGATGGCGGCGGAAGCTTCATTGAAAACGATGGAAGTGTGGCTTTGGGACACCGGCGTTTATCCATTGTGGATTTATCACCTGCGGGGGCACAGCCGATGTTATCCCACAGCGGCAGGTATGTGATGGCATTTAACGGAGAAATATATAATCACAGGGCACTTAGGGAAGAATTGATAAAAACCGGAAAAGTACATGAGTTTAAAGGAAATTCAGATACGGAAGTGCTGCTGGAATTATTTGAGCAATATGGAGTAAAAAAGGGGATTCAGATGTGCAAGGGTATGTTTGCCATTGCCCTTTTTGACAGACAGGAAAAACAGCTTTTTTTACTTCGTGACAGAGTAGGGGAAAAGCCGCTTTATTATGGTTATGTCAATGACAGCTTTGTATTTGCGTCAGATATAGGCTGTATCGCGGCATTGGAGAATTTTCACAATGAGATTAACAAAGGAGTATTACCCATTTATTTTATCCATGGATATATTCCTGCCCCCTATTCCATTTATGAAAATATCTATAAACTGGAGCCGGGAACGATTCTGACATTAAAGGCTCCTTATAAAGAATTTTCCATGGAAACCTACTGGTCCATGAAAGAAACAGCCAGAAGGGGAGAAGAGCATCCTTTTTCGGGAAGTGAAAAAGAGGCGGCAAATGAGCTGGAACGATTATTGAAGGAAGCCATTAAGGGACAGATGGTGGCAGATGTTCCGGTGGGAGCTTTCCTTTCCTCCGGTATAGACAGTACCACCATTGTAGCTCTGATGCAGTCTTTAAGTGACAGTCAGGTGAGAAGCTTTACCATTGGAGTGGAGGATCCAAAATATAACGAGGCAGAGGTGGCAGAACAGATTGCAGGGCATTTGGGAACAAAGCATACCCAGCTTTATATATCTGAGAAAGATGCTTTAGAGGTTATTCCCAATCTGTCTTATATTTTTGGAGAACCTTTTGCTGACAGTTCCCAGATTCCTACCTATCTGGTAAGCAAGATGACCAAAGAGCACGTAACCGTATCTTTAAGCGGTGACGCAGGAGATGAGCTGTTTTGCGGATATGGTGCTTATGATTCCATCGACCGTATCTGGGGAAAAATGAAGAACATACCTTATCCGGTAAGGAAACTGGCAAGCAGCCTGATTTTGAATGCACCTGTGAAAAAAAGCAAAGTTGTCAATGTAAAAGCAGGGCTTTTGGGAGCCAGGGGTGCGGCGGCTCTTTATGAAATTTCGAACGAAGAAGAACCTCTGGCAAAAAAAATCTGTCTGGATAAAAAAATGCTTCCTTTTAAATATACCCAGTATGAGGAAGGATATTTAAAGGAAACCAGGCATAATATCATGCTGATGGATTTGCTGATGTATCATCCGGATGATATCCTTGTAAAAGTGGACAGGGCAGGCATGGCAGTATCCCTGGAATCCAGAATCCCCATGCTTGATAAAGATGTGGTGGAATTTGCATGGACACTTCCCATGGAATATAAATACAGTCAGGGAGTTACGAAGAAAGTACTAAGGAATGTTTTGTATAAGTATGTTCCAAAGGAACTGATGGATTTGCCAAAACGAGGATTTTCCATTCCCATTTCCCAGTGGTTAAAGGGAAAAGAGCTTCGAACATGGGCAGAAACCTTAATTGACAGAAGGACCTTAGAACAACAGGGAATTTTAGACCCGGATGTGGTATGGTATATCTGGGATGATTATATTAAAAACGGACAATGGAGAATCCAGATATGGTATATTTTAATGTTTCAGGAATGGATGTGCCAGAACCGGAGATAGAGAATTATAAAAAAGACCAGACTGTGAAAAGGAGGGGCTCATGAACAGGGGAACAATAGCACAACTGCAGCAGACGATGGATAAAGCCAGTCTGCCTCTGATTACCGTGGCAGTTACGGTTTATAATATCAGGGAATATCTGAAACGTTCCATAGAAAGTGTGTGTAATCAGACTTATGAAAATCTGGAAATCCTTCTGGTGGATGATGGTTCCACAGATGGAAGCGGTCTGGTGTGTGATGAATATGCCGGGCAGGATTCCCGTATCCGGGTTATTCATAAAGTAAATGGTGGTCCTTCTGAGGCAAGAAATGTTGCCATTGAGCAGGCAAAGGGGGAGTATATTGCTTTTGTAGACGGGGATGACTGGATAGAGAGCAATATGTATGAAAATATGTACCTTGCCTTAAAAAGATCGAATGCCGATTTGGCAGTCTGTGCTTATAAGGAAGTATCCAAAAATCATGTGGCAGACCCGACAGATGATACTATTTTGTACTTTGAAAAAGAAGAAGCTTTAGAATGCTTTATCCGGGAAACACAGGAGGTTCAAATTCAAAATGCCGCATGGAATAAATTGTTTAAAAAAGAACTGCTAAAAGAGCTTCGGTTTCCGGTGGGAAAATTGTATGAAGAAATTGTGTTTACCACCAGATTACTGCATGAAGCAGACAGGGTGGTATATCTGAATCAGGGCTATTATAATTATGTGACGGACCGGGCAGGAAGTATCATGAATGCCGGAGTCAATGCACGAATCTTTACAGACCAGATTCCGTTATATTATGAAAAAAGGGAATACCTGAAAAGTATTGGCAGAAAAGATTTGGCGGCAATTCATAATTTCTTTTTTTATAAGAGATTATTATTGCATTATCTGGAGCTACAAAAAAACAAGCCTCAGAATTACAAAAAGTTTTGTAAGCAGATTGTTCAGATTGTAAAAAAGGAAAGCGATAATATCCCGGAAGCTTATGAAACAGATATAAGCACTAAAAATGATGCCGTGAAAATGAAAATATTTCAGGTAAGTCCAAAGGGATATTATTATTTTACACTGTTTAATGAAAAATATATCATCCCCCAGAAGCAGATAAAAAATGCAGAAAATGAGCCGTTAATTGTAATTCAGTTGTCCGGCGGTATGGGAAACCAGATGTTTCAGTATGCTTTATATCTGCAATTAAGGGCTTTGGGAAAAAATGTAAAAATAGATGATAAGACGGAATATGAAGGAAGAAAGAATGCCAGACCCATCCGTCTTCCTATATTTGGTGCAAAATATCCGACCCCTTCCAAGACCGAACAAATGTGCCTTACGGATTCTTATATGGATGGTTTGTCCAGAATCCGGAGAAAACTGACCGGAAGAAAAACAGCGGTTTATGAAGAAAAGAGTCCTTTGTTTGATGAAAATGTTTTGAAACTGGACAGGGCATATCTGACAGGCTGCTGGCAGAGCGAAAAATATTTTGCCGGAGTAAAGGAGGAGGTAAGAAAAGCCTTTACCTTTCATAATGTTGAGCTTTCAGACAACATGAGGGAATATGAAAAGAAAATGCAGGAAACCAATTCCGTCAGTGTACATATCCGCCGAGGGGATTATTTAGAAGTGGATGAAGTGTATGGAGGCATCTGTACGGAAGAATATTATGAAAAAGCTTTTGAAAAGATGGAAGCATGGATGCCGGACTGTCATTTCTTTATCTTTACCAATGATACAGAGTGGGTAAAAGAACACTTTAAACAAAAAAATCTTACGGTGGTAGAAGGAAATGATGAAGATGCCGGGTATCTTGATATGTACCTTATGACAAAGTGCAAGCATTATATTCTGGCAAATTCCAGCTTCAGTTGGTGGGGCTGTTATTTAAATCCTTCCAAGTCTAAGAAAGTCATTGCACCCGGACAGTGGTTTCGGGGCAGAGACTGTCGGGATATCTATACGGATGAGATGAAACGCGGGATGGTGATGAGTAAGGAAAAGTAAATATGGCTGTCAGGGATAAATCGAGAAATAAAAATACTTGAAAAACGAACAAAAGTGTGTATAATAAAATTAAAAGGTGTTGCCGAAGAACGGCTCGCCTTGGTTAATGGATACTTAAAAAAGCAACCACGAACTTTGCGGGTAGGCGGTTGCTTTTTTAATGTGTATTATTTCTTTTTCTTTTGGGACAATTCTAATGCTTTCAGTATCAAAGAAATACTGTCTAACATCAGTTTTGCCAAAGACAAGACATCTTGTAACATTATATGTACCTTTCACCATATTTTCCATGCGTATCACCTCCAAAATACAGGAAGTTCTCAAAGTTAAACTTTGGCAAAAGGCGAACTGCTTTACGTTTTGACAACACCACAAATACATTATATTGTAAAAATGGGAAATTGCAAGTGTAGATAAATATATTTTTGATAAAACTTGAGCGTAAAAGACATTGGAAAATAGAGAATACTTGCATTTAAGACAATATTTTAGTACACTCATGATATCATCAGAGTTTATATATGGATTAGTTTGAAGTATCAGGAGAAAAAAATGACAGATATTATAAAGAAACTATTTAGCATTTTAAGTAAGAGACAAAAAAGAAGCGTGGCAGGTCTGGGAGTCATGATTTTAATAGGAGCAATTCTGGAAACGGTGGGTGTGTCTATGATCGTTCCTCTGGCACAGGCAATTCTGGATGCCGAGACGTTATCGAAAAATCAATATGTCATTATGATTCAAAAGTTACTGGGGCTTCGGAATATGAACCAGTTTGTGATTCTGCTTCTTTTTACCGTAGTTGCCATTTTTGTGATTAAAAATGCCTATCTTCTTTTTATGAATTATGTACAGGCAAGATTTGTAAATAAGAACCAGTTTTTAACGGTCAGCTATATGATGGATGAATATTTAAACCGCCCATATGAATTTTATCTGAACGCGGATATTCCTACGGTGTTCAGAACTCTGGACAGTGATATTCCCAAAGTATTTATTGTATTGATGGATTTTATCCAGTTAATGACGGAAGTGGTAGTGGCAGTCTTTTTGTGCGTGGTGCTTCTGATTGTAGACCCTGCCATGACCATTATGATATCAGCCATTTTATTGTTTATGACTTTTGTGATTGTGAAGATTCTTAAACCCAGATTAAACCGGCTGGGACAGGAGAACCAGGAAATCCAGTCCCGTATGGGAAAATGGAGAAACCAGTCTATTTTTGGAATCAAAGAAGTAAAGGTGCTTCATAAGGAAAATTATTTTGTGGAAAATTATTCCATATATGCCAAGGACGGAGCAGATTTGAACAGTAAATATACCGTGTTTAACAATATGCCCCGGCTTTTAATTGAAACAATCTGTATTGGCGGTTTGCTGTCTTATATGGCAGTCTGCATCATGCTGGGGCAGGAAATTGTGGATATGGCACCCCAGATGATGGCATTTGCAGTGGCAGCAGTGCGGCTGATGCCCAGTGTAAACAGAATCAATACTCATGTGACCAATATTGCTTTCTTTGGTCCAAGTGTAAACTATGTATACGATAATATCGATTTCAGGGATTATAAGGAAGAAAAAAAGGTCAGTCAGCGAATTTTGGAAGAAAAGCCAGCCATTGAGGTAAAGGATGCCATTGAGCTTCAGAAAGTGACCTATGCATACCCTAATACGGAGAAGCTGATTCTGGATGCGGCAGACATGAGAATCCCCATTGGAAAATCCGTAGGGATTATTGGTCCTTCCGGTGCTGGAAAGACTACTGCAGTGGATATTTTAATGGGACTTTTAGATGTTCAGTCAGGTCAGATTACCTGCGGGGGCAGAAATGTCATGGAAAATTATGGCTCTTGGCTTAGTCATATCGGCTATATCGCCCAGAATATTTATCTGACGGATGACCCCATCCGGGACAATGTGGCCTTTGGGGTAAACCGAGAGGATATTGATGATAACAGAATCTGGGAGGTTTTGGAAGAAGCCCAGATGAAGGAATTTGTGGAAAGCCTGCCGGAGGGATTAGATACTTCTGTAGGAGAAAGAGGGGTCAGAATTTCCGGAGGACAAAGACAGCGACTGGGAATTGCAAGAGCCCTGTATCATAATCCGGAGATTCTGGTATTTGATGAAGCGACTTCTGCACTGGATACAGAGACAGAAACTGCGATTATGGAAGCCATTGATAAATTCCATGGCAGAAAAACACTGATTATCATTGCTCACAGACTTAGAACCATTGAAAACTGTGACATGATTTTTAAAGTAGAGGGCGGAAAAATTACAGAGACAACACTAGAGGGCAGAAGATGATTGGAACAAAGGTAACCCATGGAGATGGGTTAGGAAATCAGTTATTTCGGTATATTACAGCAAGATGTATTGCAAAAGACAGGGGAGAAGAATTTGGAATCTTAGGAAAAGAAACCTTCGCCAACAATATGCATAGTGACTGCGGTCTGTATTTTATGGATTTGGATTATGGCAAAGAAGTAAAAGAGGAGGATTTTAAGCAGACCTATTATGAAAAAGAAAAAAGGCTGTATCTTGGAAATTCCCGACATGATTTAGAGCATGGAGCCTATGTGGCAGGAACAGACCCGGATATGTATAAAGTGCCTTCTGATACCCTGCTTATGGGAAATATGCAGTCAGAAGATTATTATCTGAAATATAAAGAAGAGATTAAGTGCTGGTTAAAAGTAAAGCCGGAGTATGACTGTTATGATTTTTGTCAGGAGGATTTGTGTATTCTTCATCTTCGCTGTACGGATTATATGGACTGTCCTGAGCTTTTTATCAAAAAATCCTATTGGAAACATGGCATGAATAATATGCGTAAGATAAATCCCAATATGCGGTTTATGATTATTACCAATGATGTAAAAGAGGCAAATAAGATATTACCGGGGATTCCGGCATATAATTTTGATTTGGCAAAGGATTACAGTATTTTGAAAAATGCCAGATATCTGTTGCTTGCCAATTCTTCGTTTGCTTATTTTCCGGCATTTACCAGTGATACGGTGCAGTATATTCTGGCACCCAAGTACTGGGCAAGACATAATGTGTCAGACGGTTATTGGGCATCGGAGCAGAATATTT
>CAZDAT010000041.1:1416-13715 GCA_964503695.1 uncultured Lachnospiraceae bacterium | reverse complement strand
AATGTTGGAGCTGCTGGGCGGATTCGAACCGCCGACCTCATCCTTACCAACTGCTAAGAAAAACTTTTTCCGCGCATTTCTGACGTTTTTAGTGTCATTCATTCCATTTCACACACTTTGGAGTGCTCTTCGCCATCCATGTTTCCGTTGTTTCCATGTCGGTCTGTGGCTGATTCTGTGGTCAAAACGGTCGCCCTTTGGAGATATCTCCGAAGAGCGACCGTTTTTTATGTCCTATCGCTTATCGGTGGCACCCGTTTTCAGTGCCCTGACAAGGTCAAATTTTGCGTCGCAATAGACAAAGAATGCCCATGAGAAAACATCTGATCGCCAGCACACTTCGAACAGCGTCAGCCAACACTAATAAACAAATATGCGCATAACAAGCTCCGGACACATAAAAATGTGTCCGGAGCTTGTTGCCCATATGAATTGCGGATCTTGAAAAGATAAAATTCTCTGATCCATTTTCGCTTTTTGATCCACGGTTTTTCGTGAAGCAGCAAAGCGTTACATATAAGAAGCCAAAATTTATTTGCTATTGAGAGAGTAATATTGAGTGAAGAATGGTAAGAGCGTTACCGCTTATTGGAATATCTCCAGATGTTCTGTTCCTGTGCGCTGCGAATCAGATCTTCCCGGAAATTCGGATGCGCAATGGAAATCAATGCTTCTGCACGTTCCCACGTGCTTCGGCCAGCCAAATTAACCGCACCATATTCCGTTACGATATAATAAGCCTGACTGCGGGGATCTGTTACGATATCGCCATGGAACTGCGGCACAATGCGTGAACATAACTGTCCGTTTTTATCCCGGAAAGTGGAGGTCATGCAAATAAACGCCTTTCCTCCTTTGGACTGAAACGCCCCCGTCAAATAGTCCAGTTGTCCGCCTGTACCACTGATATGACGTGTTCCGGCGCTTTCAGCGCATACCTGTCCATACAGGTCGGCAGCGATACAACTGTTGATGGAAACCATATTGTCAAATTGACCAATTGTTTCCGGGGCATTTATGTATTCCAACGGTGCAAACACGGTGCCCGGATTTTCGCGAACCCAGTTATACAGCTTATCGGAACCAAACGCAATGCCTGTCATACCTTTGCCCCTGTGGATGCTTTTTTTCAAGTTGGTGAGCTTACCCGCTTCGTACAAGTCCACATACGCATCCGAACAAAGCTCCGTATGCATTCCAATATCTTTCAAATCAGATTCAGTCAGCATTTGACCGATGACTCCCGGCATACCGCCAATGCCCAATTGAAGCGTGGCGCCATTTTGAATATGCGGCAGAATAAATTCTGCAATCCGGTAATCTTCCTCTGTTGCTGGAACAGCCGGAAGCTGAGGCAAATCGGGGTGGTCACCTTCCACAATGCAGTCCACCTGACTGATATGAATGCTTTCATCGAAACCGCCGTATACTCTGGGCAGATTTTCATTGATTTCCAGAATCACGATATCCGCCTTGTCCAGAATACCCTTTGCAACACCAGTAGAGCACGACAAATTAAAATAGCCATGTTCATCCATTGGAGCAACGCACATCATCGCCACATTCACCGTCAGAAAATGCCGGTAATAGGAAACCACATTGCGAAACACCATGGGGATATAATTGCATAGTCCTCGGTCACAAAGCTTGCGTTCATACCCCGAGCAATGCCAGGTATTATAGGTAAAATGTGCCCGTTCCGGATCACACTCTACCGTCTGTATTGGCCCGAAAATCAAATTGCCGCGGATCTTAACGTCATGAAGCTCATCTTTCCGTTTTGCCAACGCCTGATCCAGCAGATAAGGGAATCCCAGTGAGACGGTATAATCTATCCAATCGCCGCTTTTCACTATCTGCACAGCCTGCTCTGGAGTACGAAGTTTGGAACGATACTGATGATAATAGTCCATCCTGCGCCCTCACTTAACTGCGTCGCGTCCTGCCCTGTAAGCCGCCAGATTTAGCTCCAGAAATTTAGGCGGAACCGTTTCACGAATGATCTGTTCCCAATCAATTCCTTCCAGTTCCAATGCACGCGTCATCGCGCCAAAAAGAACGATATTCATACATTTGGCACTGCCAAGCTTCAGCGCAATCTCGCCCGCTTTCAGCGTAAAGCATCTGAACTTCTGTTCCATAGCTTCCACACAGCCCGTCGGATACGCAACCATGCCAGATGCCGTAGACGAGGACGGAAGCTGATAGTCATTGATGACCGCAATGCCATCGGGCTTCAGGAAGTCTGCATAGCGGACAGCCTCCATCTGCTCAAAAGCAACCATCAGATCCGCACCGCCATGCCCAATGACCGGAGCATAAACCTTATCGCCCCAATGTACCTGTGTAGAAACCGAACCACCTCGCTGGCTCATGCCATGAACCTCTGACATTTTCACGTCATAGCCCTGTTTCATCAGGCCATTCACAAAAACCTTAGCGGTGAGAATTGCACCCTGCCCGCCAACGCCGACTAACAATGCACTTTTTGTTTTCATGGTCACTTCTCCTCTCTGCTGATAGCGTTTACAGGGCAGACCTGCGCACATACCGTACAACCAACGCACTGCGTAGGATCAATAACAGATTTTCCGCCTTTAATCATCACAGCAGGGCAGCCGATCTTCAAACATTTCTTGCAGCCAATGCACTTATCCTGATTTACCACGCACAGTCCCAAATCATGTTTGGCACGTTTCAGAAGCAGGCAGGGCCGCCGGGTCACAATGGCAGCGGGGACTTCCGAGGCAAGCGCCTCATCCACAGCCTTCTCCATCGCCGTCAAATTCTGCGGATCAACAATGAAAATATTTTGATAGCCCTGAGAACGGAGGACACTTTCAATTCTGATCGCCTGCACGATCTCACCCGTCAGTGTGTAACCACTGCCCGGATTGTCCTGCTGACCGGTCATTCCGGTAATGGAATTATCAAGGATCACAGGAATCACATTCGCTTTATTGTAGATGATCTCCGCCGTACCGGTCATGCCGCTGTGGAAAAAGGTGGAGTCGCCCATCACGCCAAACACCTTTTTATCCGTCTGTCCAGTCGCTTCAAATGCTTTTGCCATACCCGCTGCCACAGTAAAACCACCGCCCATGCAGATGCACGTATCCATGGCATCCAGAGGGGCTGCGCTTCCCAGCGTATAGCAACCGATATCACCGCAGATCACAGTGTTCTTCCGGCGGCCCAATGTATAGAAGAAACCACGGTGCGGGCATCCCGGGCACAGGGCTGGCGGACGGGAAACAGCCTGTGCATCTACTTCCACAGTTTCGGCCGTTTCACCAAACACCATCTCACGCAGACGCTGGGGATTCAGCTCATACAGATTGCTGATCAGCTCTTTGCCAATGCACGGGATACCCGCCGCCTTGATCTGTTCTTCCATAAAGCCTTCCAGCTCTTCAACGATATACAGTTTTTCGACCTGAGAAGCAAATTCACGAATGAGATCCATCGGCAGTGGATACGTCAATCCCAGCTTCAGGAAGGAAGTGTCTTCTGGAAAAACCTCCTTGGCATACTGGTAGGCAATGGAGGCAGTGATCACACCGACCTTTTTGCCGTTAAGCTCCATACGGTTCAGACAGCAGGTCTTGCCGTACTCTTCCAGTGCTTTCAGATTTTTTTCCACCTTGGGATGATTATTATATGCGTTTGCCGGTGCACAGACATATTTGGCCGCATTGCGGTGATATGCAGGGGCATCCACTTCCTGCCGTTCGCCAAAAGTCACCAGGCTTTTGGAATGGGATACGCGTGTAGTGGTTCGGAACAGAACCGGCATATCAAACCGCTCGGAAATGGTATAGGCCTCTTTCAAAAAATCCAGACATTCCTGAGAATCGGATGGTTCAACAAGTGCCATTTTTGCGGCTTTTGCATAATAGCGGTTGTCCTGTTCATTCTGTGAAGAATGCATACTGGGATCATCCGCGGAAACAATGACAAAGCCACGGCTCACGCCATTGTAGGCGGCTGTAAAAATCGGGTCAGCCGCCACATTTACGCCCACGTGCTTCATCGCGCACAGGCTGCGCACGCCGGCAATCGCCGCGCCATAAGCTACCTCGGCCGCTACTTTTTCGTTGGGTGCCCATTCGCAATACAATGCGTCCCTGTACTGAGGGAGATTTTCAAAAATTTCCGTACTGGGGGTTCCTGGATAAGCGGAGCAGACCTTGACACCTGCTTCGTAGGCACCGCGGGCAATGGCTTCATTTCCCGTCATCAAATGTCGTTCCATTCCAATTCCACCTTTCAAAGTATGATCATGAATCAGTTTTTCAAATGATTCTACAACAATTGTACAAATATTCTTGCAAATATGGAAATACATTGCTAAAATGGAGATATAACAATCGCTTATGCCTTGAAGAGGAATTGATGCCATGACAATCTTACAGGTGTTATATGTTCTGGAAGTTGCAAAGCAGCAAAATATCTCAAAAGCGGCGGAAAATCTATTTGTCTCACAGCCTGCACTTTCCCTGCAAATCCGGCGTCTGGAAGAAGAATTGGGCTGCGAATTATTCCATCGGGAACCACAGGGCGTAAGTCTTACTGCGGCAGGTACAGCTTTTTGCAAAGATGCCAGACTTGTTCAAAAAGCATGGGAACGTTTGCAGCAGGGTTCCGCATCTCTGAGGGATGCATTCTGCACCCGCATAAAAATTGGCATCGGGCCACGTGCGATTTCCAACGGGCTGCTTGAACAGGTATCCTCTTTTTTTGACGCACATCCCGAATCAAATGTATCTTTCATGACAGATATCAGCATCGACACATTAGACGCATTGGACGAAAAACGCATCAACCTCGCAATCGACCGCCTGCCTCCTCCCAATATGCTGCGGGACATGAACCGCTACGCCGTATTTGAACTGTTCAGCGAACGGCAGTGCATCCTGATGTCTCCCGATGATCCGCGTGCCGGTTTGAAAGAACTTCCGTTTGAAAGTCTGTCTGGCTGCGCAGTCATTACAGGTTCGGAAAGTTCGATGGATAATCGAATTCTGGAAGAAAGCTGTCTGGAATACGGAGTTTCCTTTAGCCGCATATACAGAGCAGATGACCTGAATTCGATTATGTCGCTGGTTCGGAGCGGAAAAGGTATCGTCCTTGGGCCTCCGTCTTTTGCAAAAAAGTATCATGTATGTGCAGTCCCCATGTTGCCGGAACTGCACATTTCTCTGAACCTGATCTGCCTGAAAGAAAATCAATCAAACCCCGTGGTCGTCCAGTTAAAACGTTTTTTGAAAAATGCGCTGCCCACCGCCTGACCGCAGCATTCCCATGCTGGAACAGTCTATCAGCAGTTGGGGTCCGGCCTTATCAAAACCGGTAGGCTTCATGTCCAGCAGAAAAAGGAATGTTGAAAAATGCAGACTTCAATCCAAAGCATAATTTTTCACAACAAAAAATTAGCGAGTTTCGTTGCCTTGACGGTTCTCGTCAACTTTTTCCTTGACTTTTTTCAAAATTCCATTTTCCCATAAGCCCTTTATAGTCAACTGAAAGGAAGATCTCTCTTTTGCCATAATAATGCCCCCTGACGTAGCTATTTCCTACATCAGGGGGCATTTTGCCTATTGTCCGTTTTTACAGGAGCGATCTAACAGCCGTCTAACCTTTTGTTTTACGAGACGTCAGATACAATGATTTCCTTCTGCATTCTTTGTGCATATGGTCAAGTGGCGGCAATATCAATACTCGCCGGGCGTATATTCCTCCTGAATCTCAATGGGAATCCCGTCCGGGTCAAAGACAAAGGTTACGCCACAACCATTGGGCTTACCGCAAATCTCGCGGGGCCAGCGCCAGTCTCTCACCATGAAGTTGGCGCCTCTGGCCGCAAGATGTTCATTCAGCTTTTCCAGTTCGCCATCCTTCACATACATGCAAATATGCTTTGCTCCGTTCTTTTCAAGATAATCGTCCATTGAGAAGGGTTGCAGCGGAGGATTGTGCTCGGATAGCTCGATATAGAAGTTGCCTTTTTTGATCCAGCACATTCTGGTAGGTCCTTCGGTGAGGGGGAAGATGTTTTCAAACATCTTCTCAAAACCGAGCATTTCCTTGTACCATGCAACGCTCTTGTCAATATCTGTTACATAGAAGCCGGTGTGGTGAAAATAGGTCTCACAGGGAATGTTGTTTTCCATTTTTATTCATCCTTTCATGTATACACGTTGCCTGCGGGAGCGGCTTCATCAAACCAGACACTTCAAGATATAGACGCCGTCGTGCATCGCATTGCAGTAAATATACCCACGATCATCAACGACCAGATCCTCCGTGGTGCCAAGAGGCGGATTTGCCACATGCAGTTCCCAGCAGAGTTTTTCGGGATTGGGAGGAATGAAGTAGGCGATTTCCTTCGGTCTGTACGGATCGGAGGTGTCATATACACGCAAACCGGCATGGAAATAGGCATTATAGGCACGATCCTTACGGTTTTCGATCCAGGGCTTGTTCGTCATGGGCTCATGCATGTTGTGGGGGCCGAAGGGGCCGGATTTGGGCAAACCGCAGAAATTGAAATTCTCATAGGGGAAGTCGGCAGGAACTTCCGGATACGGGAAAACTGCCACCATGGTCGGCTTCTTCGGGTCCGATACATCAAACATTTCAATGCCGTTGAAGGAATAGGTGTTGAAATAGGGAGAGTCCAGCAGCTCCTTCGTATAATTCCAGTATCTGTCACCCTCCTGCGTTCCGATTGCGAAGTTTGTGCCGTGAATCGGCATAAAGGTATGGCAAATGGCAGAAGAATTGCCAAAGGGCGGATTCATGGCGATCTCACCAATCAGCTTGGGCACCTGCACATTCGAGATGTCCAGAATCTTAAAGCCCTGTCCAACACAGCTCAGATACGCCAGATTCTTGTCTGTATCGGCATATACATAATGAATAAACCCGGGGTAGTTTTCCGCCTGAAACCAGCCATGGTGCTCACGTGCGATGGTTTCATCGGTCTGGTTGCCGAAAAACTGGCCGGGTAGCCACCAGCGGCCAACCTCAACGGGATTGCAGGGATCGATGATGTCGATAATGCGGTAAATGGTCATATAGAATCCCGGTGCACCGGCTGTGACATGAACATAGCGTCCGCCGTTATAAGTAAAGCGGTGTACACCAAGGTCGAAACCCTCCACGCCGGTCAGCCACGTTGAAAGGTATTTGGGATTTTCGGGATCTTCCTTCAAACTGAAGATTTTCATTCCGCCGGGGACAAGGGGAGGATTCTCCACCGGAGGTGCGCCGTGCACATGCGGAATGCAGTTGCTCATCGCAACGATCATCAGGTCGTCGCAAATCTGAATTTTGGGTGTTGCCATGTACGGATACTCTTTGGGGTCAACGATGTCCATGTACTTGACCTTTTGGGGCTTCACGGGATCTGTTACATCCAGAATCATAACACCGGTACCCTTATACAGGCCGAAATACAGGTAGTATTTTCCTGCATCCGTCTTGTACAATGCGCTTTGGAATGCATAATTGTTATCCAGATCATGATAACTCAGCACTTCCATGTTTTTGATATAGCCTTCGTTTCCGGGACTCTTTGCATAAAATTTTTCCGCCATAATCATACCTCCGTTCTTTGTTGTCCTGCTGGCCTTTGCGTTGCAGCATCTGATGATAGATTACCATTTTGCCGCATCAAAAAGCCATGTGATTATGACAGATTCTTTTTTTACTTTCTGTGATTTTTACAAGTAGACTTTTGCACTTTTTCGTGTATACTATGGGTATATATTTGTGGGATATTCGCTTTTTTGTAACAACGAGCATGAGGGGAACACTGTGGAAAAACATTATGCAAGTGAACTTTTAACTGCCGTGGCCAATAATCTCGGCATCCAGAAAATTATCGACATAGGGTACCGCTATCTAGAGAACCCCATTCTTGTCGGGGATGCAAGTCTGAAAATACTGGGGTACAAATGCGGATCAAAGGCGTTGATCGACCCTGTTTGGTGCAACGCAATGGAGAGTGGCTATATCTCCCTTGAAATTATGAACAGGTGTATTCTCCCCCTCCGGGTTAGTCAGGGGTATGACAAAATGGCCACACCAATTCTGATCAATCAGGGGCCATACGCAAAAACCATTGTTGGAAGAATAGCGAGCAAGGGCGTGGAGACCGCCACTATTGCGGTTTGGCAGAATGAACGAGAATTTGTTACCGAGGACATTGAGGTTGTTGAGCAACTCATGAACGCTATTTCGGCCGAACTGCAAAAGAAAAAATATAGGAACGGTATGCTTGAGGAGCATATGTATTTCAATTTTTTGAATGATCTACTCAAAGGCGTACTTGCTGACCCTGTTGCTGTTGAAAATCGTTTGAAAATCCTAAAGCTTCACCTAAAGGAGTACTACACACTGCTCGCCTTTGACACATTAGGCGTTCCAATGCTGATCGTTTCCAATTTGAGGGAAGCACTCGCCAGCTTATTTGCTTTCGGAAAAGCGATCGTGTATAAGGATCGTATCATTCTAATTTTGAGCCACGGAACAAGAAAACTACCCTCGGGTGAGATCAAAGCCAACATTTCAAAAGTCATGCATACTGTATTGCCAAAATCAGATGCCGTATTAAATCGCCGTATATATGTTGGGATCAGCGACACATTTGATGACCTTACCCAAATCAGAAAATACTATTCTCAGGCCGTAATTGCTACTGAAATTGGGCAGGATTGTCATTTGGAAAGTGAATTTGTGCTTTATACGGATCACCTGATTGAGCATATGCTGAAGCTGTGCGGCGAGTCAGTTGACCTCAGAGATTTCTATCACCCGGCCTTTGTTAAGATTTTGCAATACGACGCCCTTTATGACACCTCTTATGCGAAAAGCATTTACGAATATCTATACGCCAGCATGGATATCCAGCGGACGGCGCAGGTCCTGAACGTTCATCGCAATACCGTAAAATACAGAATCGATAAATTTCAAGAAATCACACAAGCAGATATCACTGACACAAGAACAATTGCGGAAATGTTCTTATCATTTGAGATTGCTAAAAAGCTGTCCGATTTTCCGTAATGTACATTTTCACAGATAAGATCAATGATTTGAGTACAAAACAAGCTTCTGCGGACATAATAGACAGGTGCATAGCTGGAGGTAAATGTGGATCTTCGTAAAATAGAATACTTTATCCAAGTTGCAGAGCATCGCAGCTTCAGCAGGGCTGCCCAAAGCATTCATATTTCTCAACAGGCGCTTTCAAAACAAATTCGGGTTCTTGAGTGCGAGCTCAATACAAACCTGTTTAAGCGGACAACTTCGAAGGTAGAGCTGACCGGGACGGGAAAAATTCTCTATGACACATTTTCGCCTATCGTAAGGACGACCCATGAGGCATACAGTCTGGTCGAAAAAGAAATAAGCGCATTAAATCACAGGCTGGAAATCGAATTCTACAACGCGCTTTCCTATTCTGCAATTGTTGACCCGATTGTTAGCAGACTCCGCACTTCGCAGGCGGAGCTGGCGCTGAATATTTCCGCAACCGGCCTTGAAGAAGGCCGCAAAAATCTCGACTGCGGGGCAATTGATCTACTCATCACCCTGATGGATGACCCTTCTCTTTGGGAGGACTATGCAATCAGGGTTATCGATCTGTATCCGCTTAAAATTATTGTATCGCATCGCCACCCGTGGTATGAAAAGGAGCGCCCGGTCAGCGCGGAAGAATTCGGTCAGGAGCGGCTGCTTATCTATGAAACAGAACCAGCCAGATTCCTCAGCCGGCTAAATTGCCTTGAGCACATCTGGACAAAAAACTATGACAGCTATATCAACCGCCTGTCAGAAGGGCGCGAGATCGGCGTTATCGCCGATATATATAGTCCACGGGAAGGCTGCTTCCGTTTGCTGGACTTGCCTCGAGAATATCAATCCTGTGTGAATGTAATCGCCGCATACAGATACGATCATCCACTGCGCAAGTTGTTTGAAACACTTCAATAGAAGTCCGGTCAGCCGCTAGCCTGACGAAAAATTGTCCGCTTACAACTAAAGGTTGTAAGCGGACAATTTTTATGTGTTTCTGCTTCAATGATACCCTGTGATATAATGATGACATCAAGATGTACACTGCTTGATGATTATAAAATACTTGAAAAGGAAGGTGTATGGCTATGGCCGAAAAATTCCCGTTTTCGCTGAATTACCACCATACCGGTATTGTTGTATCTGATATGGAACGTAGCAAAAAGTGGTATCACGACATTCTTGGTTTCGAGACGATGTTCGAAAATACATTTCCGCTTCCCGGCCAGCTCCCGCCCAAAATGTGCTGGATGAAGCACGGAAACCACTACATCGAGCTTTACCAGTATCCCAATGATCTGGAGCCATTCAGCATTGAAGCCTACAATGGTTCCCTTGGCACAAAGCACGTTTCTTACTGGATCGACGACAGCCAGTTTGATGCATTCATTGACTTCCTTACGGAGAAGAACATTACGTTTACATGGGGGATCCCGTCCCACACATGGCCGACAGAGCTGTGTGGACGTCCGAACGGATGCCGGGTGACCTATTTCAACGACCCTGACGGTATTCCCATTGAGGTTCACGAGTCTTTTACCCCCGGCGAGTATTAAGATAAGCAAGTCGAGATTGTTGTTCCTGATTTCACCAAAAGAAAGGGGATTTTCTATGAGTCAGCGAAGTGAAATGCTATTAAAAAACATGGAGTTCATCGGCTATTCCGACCTGAACCACAAATCCGGTTTCCAGATGGCCATGCACAAAACAGAAGATGGGAGATATTACCTATATACTGCCTGCTACCGCGATAACGGCATCAATATCGTTGATGTGACCGATCCTGCACATCCTGTAGCAAAATGGGTTGAGGGCGATTGGATCAGCGATGTTCATGACGGTGAAATCATCCCAAAGGTTCAGGCCGCAGACGGGAAGCTCATCTGTATGTGCTCTGGGGCAATTCGTTCTTTGCATGGGTCGATTGATGCCCCCTTCTGGAGCGGCATCAAGATCTATGATATCGCTACCGATCCAATGAATCCCAAATTCCTCGGCGAATTTGAATGTGAGGACGGTATTGGCACACACCGCAGCTTCTATAATGGCGGCAATTATGCCTATATCATAGGAAGCAAACGAAATTATCTTGGCTGGATTGTGCGGATTCTTGATATTTCTGATCCCACTCGCCCCGTTGAGGTGGGTAGTTATTGGGACGATGCACAGTATATCGGAAACAAGAGTACGGATGATATCCCCGAATTTGCTTCACCCGCTTTTATGTCTCTGCCATGCATGCACGCTGTTACGGTTAAAGATGACATCATGTATCTGGCATATCCGAATGTGGGCTTTTGCCTTGTTGATGTCCATGATAAGACCAGACCGCATTTGATTGGTAAGCTCCCCTTGAACCCGCCGTTCGCCCGTGGTCAAAGCGGTGCCGCCGTGCATACAGCCATGCCTCTGGGCGACAGGCCCTATGCAATTGTCACAACAGAGGGAGAGCGCGTCAGATATTTCCCGGATGATGCGCCTAACGGCGGCATGTACCACAAGGTCGAGTCTCAACCCATGAATATTATCGGCATGGTGGAAACAACAGACATGTCCAAACCAAGTCTGATTTCCATCTTCCCCTATCCGGAAGTGCCAGAAGGATATACCCACGGCACGAATTTCAACATTGTGGACGGTGTTCGCGCTGTGCTTGGTCCACACAACATGTTTGATGCTTTCGGACAGGACTGTCTTGAAAATCGGGATGATCGGGTTTACAATTGCTACTTCCACGCTGGACTTCGCGTTTATGATGTAAGCGATCCCTTCGTTCCCAAAGAAATCGCATACTTTTTGCCGCCTGACCCGCAGGGAGAAAACTGGTTCGATATAGAAGACGGGACACTGTTCTCTGGCCCGAAGGTAGCGATCACAGAGGATTGTCTGGTGGATGATCGAGGGTACATCTATGTCGATACCTTTCAGGATGGACTTTACATTGTCAAATGTACGGTTTGACAGCAAGCTGTTTCAGAAGAATGATTATCGCACAGCGGTGTCGGCATTCGTGCCGACACCGCTGTGCGGCTATGAACAGACGCGGTGCGGCTCTTCCTTTGCGATGAACGCCGAGGCGCGCTTACCAGCGAATAGCGAGTACTCGCCAAAAGCTACAAAGCCAAAGTCCATACCCCTTATCGGAGGAACCGTCTTCCGATTGCTGCTCATGGAAGAAATGCTGTGCGTGGAACTGGTAAGTAGCCAAGCGGAGT
>CAZDAT010000041.1:0-1316 GCA_964503695.1 uncultured Lachnospiraceae bacterium | reverse complement strand
AAACCGTTTTTAGCGGGTTTTAAGAGGGAATCGCACTCCTGCGGGAGAACAAAAAACAGGGTTTCCGCTGAAGCCCAGCGGAGCGGGTTCAGCGGGAAGATGAAGCGCAGCGAAACAAGGGATATGGAACTTACATCTGTGGCATCATATAGTCAAAATTGGTCGCAAAGTAAACAAAGAATGTCGGAAAGCGCGCAGTTACAGCAGAAATGAGTTCAAGCGCTTGCGTGATGTGCCGATCTTACTTCCCTCCGCGGCACGCGCCCATGTTTTAACAGTTTCCTCCTCAAGAAACCGCACCAATGCATCCAGTTCCTCCCGTTCATCGTAATCCTGTAGTGCATCATAGTAGGCGCGTCGATCCTCTTCGTAGATGACCGTGGGTGGATAGTCGTTGATCATCAACCAGTAATTCAACAGCGTCCGCCCCACGCGCCCATTTCCGTCGGCAAAGGGATGAATATTCTCAAAGCGAGCATGGAGATACGCTCCCGCCTTCAGCGGCGATCTTGCCCCGATTGCATTGATCTCCTCCAGCAGCTCGGCCAGGTCCGTCTCCACATCTTCAGGTTGAGAGCCGACCTCATTCTTGCCGGTCACATAGTCATGCTTTTTGAACTCACCCGGGCGTTCCCCGTTCATGATATAACGGCGCTCATCATAGGTGCCCTCCGTCAGTGCACGGTGAACGGCGCAGATCAGCTCGACAGACAGCGGCTCTTTTGCAATGATCTTATCCTGCAAAAAGTCGTAGCACACCTTCTGGTTCTGCTGCTCAAAAAGCGTGCGCGTACTGCCGGTATAGCCGATCACCTTGCCGTTTTCAAAAATCTCACGGGTATCATGGTAGTTGATCTCCGCGTTTTCAATTTTGCCGGAGTTGTAGGCAAAGAGGATACGAAAGCTGTCCAACCGCAAAGCAAGATCATCTGCCGAGTGAACCCGCCATTCTTGCCACATTTTCAAGATGTCATCATATTGGCTCATAGGACACCTCCGTTTTGAGATAGGTGTAGTATACCATAATTTCAGGACAAATGGGAAAAAAGCTGCCGGAAATCGATTTGCCAATAATGATATTATACCAATTTTCATGTTACGATTCAACCGATATCGAACATTGATGTAAATGTTTTCCGGTAATCGGCATACGAACAAGATCGAAATGCATATAAGCACTTCACAATAGCAACTCTATGTCATGTCTCGCGCTGCAAAATCTGCCTCTCTATAAACAAAGAACACCGTGTGCTGACCGCAAGGTCAGCACACGGTGTTTTTATTTGGAATCTTTCAACCACTGCTGAAATTCCTCC
>CAZDAT010000040.1:0-13751 GCA_964503695.1 uncultured Lachnospiraceae bacterium | reverse complement strand
TGCCTTTGGCTGTGGTTTTAAGGAAGGGTATGGCCACGATTTTGATATTACAAAGCTTCGTTATGATAAGATTATCATTATGGCAGATGCGGATGTTGACGGAGCCCATATTTCCACACTGCTTTTAACACTGTTTTACCGCTTTATGCCGGAGCTTATTTTTGAGGGTCATGTGTACATTGCCATGCCTCCGTTATATAAGGCGATGCCATCCAAAGGCGAAGAAGAATATCTGTATGATGATAAGGCACTGGAAAAGTACCGTAAACGGCACAAAGGTCCTTTTACCCTGCAAAGATATAAGGGGCTTGGGGAAATGGATGCCGAACAGTTATGGGAAACGACCCTGAATCCGGAAACGAGAAAATTAAAACTGGTAGAAATTGAGGATGCCCTGTATGCATCCCAGATAACGGAAATGCTGATGGGAAATGAGGTTCCTCCGCGAAAAGCATTTATTTATGAACATGCCAATGATGCCGAACTGGATGTTTAATCTCTGGCAGAGGCGGAATGCATAAACCTCAGACAACTTTTTTAAGATATAAAGATTGGAAATAAAAAATGAAACAGACGCAGATGTTGGAAGAAAATATAATTAAAACCGAATATTCGGAAATCATGCAAAAGTCCTATATTGACTATGCCATGAGTGTCATTGTGGCAAGGGCACTGCCGGATGTAAGGGACGGCTTAAAACCGGTACAAAGAAGAACACTCTACGATATGCATGAGCTGGGAATTCGTTATGACAGGCCTTATAGAAAGAGTGCACGTATTGTGGGAGATACCATGGGTAAATACCATCCTCATGGAGATTCTTCCATTTACGATGCCTTAGTGGTTATGACCCAGGAGTTTAAAAAAGGTCTTCCGTTAATCGATGGTCATGGAAATTTTGGAAATATCGAAGGGGATGGTGCCGCCGCCATGCGTTATACGGAAGCCCGGCTGGAAAAAGTGACGCAGGAAGGGCTTTTGGCGGATTTGGATAAGGATGTGGTAGATTTTATCCCAAATTTTGATGAGACGGAAAAAGAACCCAGTGTACTTCCTGCAAAATTTCCCAATCTTCTGGTCAATGGTTCGGAAGGAATTGCAGTAGGTATGGCAACCAGTATTCCGCCCCATAATATGGGAGAGGTAATCGATGCCACAAAGGCATATATGCTTAATGAAAATATATCCACAAAAGCACTTATGAAATATGTGAAGGGACCGGATTTCCCGACCGGAGGAATTGTCACAAATAAGGATGAGCTGTTAAAGATTTATGAAACCGGTATGGGAAAGATTAAAGTCCGGGGAAAAGTGGACATTGAAAAGGGAAAAAACGGCAGATGCAATGTAGTCATCAGTGAAATTCCGTTTCCCATGATAGGTGCCAATATTTCCAAATTTTTATCTGACGTGGCAAATCTGGCAGAGTCCAAAAAGACCATGGATATTGTGGATATTTCCAACCAGTCTTCCAAGGAGGGCATCCGGATAGTAATTGAGCTAAAAAAAGATGCCGATGCTGATAATTTTATCAATATGCTTTATAAGAAGACCCGTCTGGAGGATACGTTCGGGGTCAATATGCTTGCCATTTCAAAGGGCAGACCGGAAACCATGGGCTTAAAGCAGATTATTAAGGAAAATGTGGACTTCCAGTTTGAGGTCGCGACCAGAAAATATGAGAGTCTTCTGGCAAAAGAAAAAGAAAAAAGAGAGATTCAGGAGGGGTTAATAAAAGCCTGCAATGTGATAGATTTAATCATTGAAATCCTTCGCGGCAGTAAAGACCGTACCATGGCAAAGAAATGTCTGGTAGAGGGAGAGACTAAGGGGATTTCTTTTAAATCCAAAGAATCCAAAATTATGGCGGCACAGCTTATGTTTACCGAACGTCAGGCAAATGCCATCCTGGATATGAGGCTTTATAAACTGATTGGTCTGGAGGTGCAGGCATTGATAAAAGACCATGAAGAAACGGTTGCCAACATTTACCGGTATGAAGATATTCTGGAGCGAAGGGAATCCATGGCACAGGTATTGGTAAATGAGTTAGACCGTCTGAAAAAGGAATTTGGGAAAAAACGGAAAACACAGATTCTGAATTGTGAAGAGGCAGTTTTTGAAGAAAACAAACCGCAGGAAATGGAGCTTATGTTTCTTATGGACAGATTTGGCTATGTAAAAACCATAGACATGGCCACTTTTGAAAGAAATAAGGAAGCAGTGCTTACAGAAAATAAATTTGTATTTGCCTGCAAAAATACAGGTAAAATATGTTTTTTCACAGACATGGGACAGCTTCATACCGTTAAAGTGGCAGATATTCCATATGGAAAATTCCGGGATAAGGGCATTCCGGTAGATAATATCAGTAATTTTTCCAGTGCAAAGGAACAGATTGTGCTTGCCGCAAGTCAGAGTGAACTGAATCTGTACCGTCTGGTGTTTGTTACAAAAATGTCCATGTTAAAAATCGTGGATGGTGGAGAATTTGACGTAAATAAACGTACCGTGGCAGCCACAAAGCTGGGGGAAGATGATAAAGTCATAAGTATTCATGTATTAAAGGATAAAACCAATATTGTGCTTCAGAGTAAAGAGGGATATTTCTTAAAATTCCCGCTTTCGGAAATTCCCGAAAAGAAAAAAAATGCCATTGGTGTCCGGGGAATGAAGCTTACGGCAAAGGATGAAGTGACAGAAGCTTATTATATACATAATCAGACGGAAGCACTAATTACTTATAAAGAAAAGGAACTGAATCTTGCTGCATTAAAAACGGGGAAACGGGATACAAAAGGAACTAAGATAAAAGTGTAAGAAAAACGAACTGACAGGAGAACAAAGATGAGAGTAATTGCAGGAACCGCAAGAAGCCTTCCGTTAAAAACTCCGGAGGGAATGGCTACAAGACCTACTACAGACCGAATCAAGGAAACCTTATTTAATATGCTTCAAAGTAAAACCGGAGACTGCATTTTTGTGGATTTATTCAGCGGAAGCGGTGGAATCGGAATAGAGGCTTTAAGCCGGGGAGCGAAAAAGGCATACTTTGTGGAATATGATAAAAAAGCAGTAAGCTGTATCAAGGATAATCTTAACTTTACCAGATTTAACGAAAAAGCGGTGGTCATGAATGCCGATGTATGCAGTGCCATTGACAGAATCCGGGAAGAGGCAGACATTATATTTATGGACCCGCCTTACGAATCCGGGCTTGACATGACGGCTTTAAAATTATTAAGTAAAGCAGACTGTGTCGGTGCAGACACGCTTGTCATTGTGGAAGCTTCTTTGCAGCGTGAAACGAAAGAGTTTGAAAACTGTGGTTTTGTGGTAACAAAAGAAAAAAAATATAAGTCAAATAAGCATGTATTTCTTTACAAAGCCCCACAGGGGTGTTAAATTAGAAATAGTTTTTATGCGACTGGCAGGAGGAAACAAGAGATGAAAGCAGTATATCCGGGAAGCTTTGACCCTGTGACCTATGGTCATCTGGATATTATAGAAAGAGCAGCGGCGATTTTTGATGAATTAACCGTAAGTGTGTTAAATAATAAAGCCAAGACGGCATTGTTTTCTGTGGAAGAACGTGTTAAGATATTAGAGAAAGCGACAGAACATCTGCCGAATGTAAAAGTAGACTCTTTCAGCGGCTTACTGATAGATTATGCCAGACAGAAAGATATACATGTGTCGGTGCGTGGGTTAAGGGCCGTTACGGATTTTGAATATGAGCTTCAGATAGCACAGACAAACAGTAAATTTTCCGGCGGAGAATTAGATACGATTTTTCTGACCACAAGTCTGGAATATGCATATCTTAGTTCTTCCACAGTAAAAGAAATTGCCAGCTTCGGCGGTGATATTTCTCAAACCGTACCGGATTTTGTTGCAGAAAAAGTGTATGAAAAATATGGATTTTCAGAAAGGTTGGACTCTAAATGAGCAGTAAATTCGAACAGATAATTGACGAAATAGAAGAATTCATTGATGGCTGCAAGTTTAAAGCCTTATCTACAACACAGATTATTGTAGATAAAGAGCAAATGGATGAATTACTTCGTGAGCTTAGGACAAAGACACCGGATGAAATAAAAAGATACCAGAAGATTATTAATAATAAAGAAGCCATTCTTGCGGATGCCAGGGAAAAAGCAGCGGCACTGATTAACGAAGCCACAGTTCAGACCAATGAACTGGTTAATGAGCATGAAATCATGCAGCAGGCATATGCACAGGCAAATGAAGTGGTGACGTTAGCCAGCAATAAGGCACAGGAGGTTTTAGACAAGGCAACCATAGAGGCAAATACCATGCGGGAAGCTGCCATGCAATATACGGATGATATGCTGGCGAACGTGGAAAATATCATAGCACAGTCCATGGAGGGGACTTCTTTTCGATATGAACAGCTTATGGCAGGCTTAAACAGCTGTTATGAAACTGTAAAAGCCAACAGGGCAGAATTAAATCCGATGGCAGGTCTGGAAGACCTGGATACGGATAACGGACAGCAAAAACCGCTGGACGTGATTTAAGAATAGAAAGCAGGGGTGTCGCATTAAAAATGGTTTTAATGCGAAAGCCCTCTTTTTTTGGTTTTTATTGACAGTAAAAAAGTGTCGTATTACGATAGAGAAAATTGTGAAAAAAAAGGAGATTTATACTATGTGGTTTGGATTATCACTCATAACACTAATCTGTTGGTCCGGTTCTGATTTGTTTTCGAAAATTGGCTGCCGGGATGCTTCGGATAAAAACAGTCATTTAAAGATGGTAATGGCGGTTGGTCTGGTCATGGGACTTCATGCTTTGTATGAAATCTTTTTCGGGGGAACCGTAATTTCTTTTCAGATTATTCTTACATACCTTCCGGTATCCCTGCTGTATATTACTTCCATGGCTATCGGATATCTGGGACTTCGCTATATCGAGCTTTCCATTTCCTCCCCGATTTGTAATTCTTCCGGGGCACTGGTGGCAGTGATGACGCTATTCATGGTAGGATTTGAGGAGTATTCTCCCCTGGCACTGGGAGCAGTGGCTCTGGTCTGTATCGGGGCCATCGGACTTGGAGTGGTAGATTTTCTGGAAGACGAGGCTTTGCGGGAAGAAAGACAGCAGGCAGGAAATTATAAGTATTCCAAGAGCTTACTGGCATTGGCATTGCCGGTAATTTACTGTATTCTGGATGCCGCAGGTACGTTTGCGGACAACAGGGTACTGGAAACTCTGAATGAAGACAGTGCAAACGTGGCATATGAACTGACTTTTCTTTTTGCGGGAATTTTATGTTTCATCTATGTGGTATTTGTGAAAAAGGACAGGCTTATTCCTAAAAAAGAAGCCCCGAAATATGTGGGAGCCATCTGTGAAACCATAGGGCAGTTTACTTATATTTATGCCATAGCAGATACGGCACATCTTGCCATGTCTGCACCGATTATTTCTTCATACTGTGCCGCATCGGTACTTTGGAGCCGTATTTTCTTAAAAGAAAAGCTTTCGAAAAAGCATTATTTTATGATTCTTCTTGTAGTCATGGGAATTGCTGTTATGGGATTTTTGGATATGTAGATAAACTAAGGAGGACAGGATTATGGGAATTGTGGAATTGCTTTTACTGGCAGTAGGACTTAGCATGGATGCTTTTGCAGTATCTATCTGTAAGGGGCTTGCCATGAAAAAGGCGGATGCCAGAGGAATGGCAATCTGTGGTGCATGGTTTGGAGGTTTTCAGGCATTGATGCCTCTCACTGGTTTCTTTCTGGGAAGCCTGTTTGCGGGAGCTATTGAAAAGGCAGACCACTGGGTAGCTTTTGCCCTGCTTGTTATTATTGGATTAAATATGCTTAAAGAGGGCTTTGAGAAAAAGGAAAGTGAAGAAGAAGCAAAAGCTGAAGATGCAGATTTATCCGTAAAGACCATGTTTGTTCTTGCAGTGGCAACCAGTATTGATGCCCTGGCGGTTGGAATTTCCCTTGCCATGGCAGGAAATGTAAATATCTGGATGGCAATTTTACTCATCGGTGCTACCACCTTTGTACTTTCTGCAATCGGTGTCAAAACCGGAAGTATCTTTGGAAGTAAATATGAAAAGAAGGCACAGCTTGCAGGGGGAATTATTTTAATCGGGCTTGGCATTAAAATCTTAGTGGAGCACCTTGGAATCATTTAATCAGATAAAAATAAAATACAACAGAAGAAAAAGGCAGGACTGAAAAAATTTATGGACAAGATAGGTGCTAAGTTTCAGTCCTGAATTTTTTATTAGAAAGCAGGTCTGGGCAATGCAGCTTAATCCTCCAAAGGTGAGAAGTGCCAGCAGGAGAAAAAGAGAATTGGAAGTAATGGAAAGACAGGAGGACAATTTTTCAAGTCCGCCGCCTATTTCTGTCAGGGAACAGAGGATTCCATGAAGCAGATTTAAGGAAGCAGTATTTTTATAAGGCATAAAAAATTCAGTGATAAGTTTGGGAACTATCTGAAGGCAGTTAAAAAATATCATGCATCCTCCCAGTAAAGTAATCTGTTCTATGGCAGAGGTCAGGGAAGAATGGAAGCATCCGGCATAGTCTGTTTGGGAAAGCTTTAAATCCTTTTGTGCACAGGTTAATTTTACGTCGTTGCCACAGTTTATTTTGGAAGAAAACGAAAAATAGAAAAATTGCAGGAAAAATCCATACAACAGGGGAACCAGATACATAAGACCCAGAAAAACACCTGTATTTTTATAAGAAAATAAGGGCAGTACATAGCCCATAAGATATAAGGGACCGATGTTGTTGCAAAAGCCAAGAAGATATTCTCCCTGCTTTAAGGTAAGCTGCTTTTTGTTAAGCATATCGGTGATGATTTTGGCACCCATGGGAAAACCGCATAAAAATCCCATAAAAATGACATAGAGCATCTGAGGCGGAAGATGGAAAAAAAGTCCCAAGATGGGATGAAGCCAATGCCCTAATTTTACGGAGAAACCGCTTTGCACCATAAATCCGGCTAAAATCATAAAAGGAAAAAGGGCAGGAACCATATTCCGATACCAGATTAAAAGCCCTTTGGAAGCATAGGCAATACAGTCTTTCGAATGTAAGAGAAGCAGGGCAAGAAAAAGAAGAGCAAAAAAATCCCAGAAAACCTGATTTAATATTCTTTTCATAAAATATACTCCCCCAAGAAATCAAAAATGTAGTATACTATAACTTATGGTAAAATCAGTTGTTTTATGACCTGTAAGATAACAGGAAGAATTAATCAGATATTTTTAGCTTTATGCTGTGAGAATAAGGAGTGTCGGGAAATTTGATTCGTCTGGATAAATTTTTATGTGATATGGAAATCGGAAGCCGCAGCCAGGTAAAGGAAATGATAAAAAAGGGGCAGGTTTCCATCGATGGAGAAGTGATAAAGAAAGCGGAATACAAGCTGGAAGAAAAAGAAGCAAGAGTAAAGGTGAATGAAAAAGAGATTTGTTATCAGAAATCTTATTATTATATGTTAAATAAGCCTGCCGGGGTTGTCAGTGCCACCACAGACAGACAGGAAAAAACGGTGCTGGATTTGTTAAAGAATGCAGCCGGAAAAGAATTGTTTCCGGTAGGGCGGCTGGACAAAGATACGGTAGGTCTTTTATTAATTACCAATGACGGAGAACTTGCCCATTGTCTGTTGTCACCCAAAAAGCATATAGAAAAAACTTATCTGGTAGAAACCAGGTATGGGGTCAGTCAGGAAATGATAAACAGACTGGAAAATGGTGTGGATATCGGGGAAGAAAAGCCGACACTTCCGGCAAAGGTTAAAAAGCTGGAAGCAAAAAAAATAGAGCTGACCATTACGGAGGGAAAATTCCATCAGGTAAAAAGAATGCTGAAAGCGGTAGAAAATGAGGTAATCTTTTTAAAACGGCTTTCCATGGGAAATCTGGTTCTTGACAGAGACTTAAAAGAAGGAGAGTTCCGGGCATTGACAAAGCAGGAAATTACAGCACTTAAGAGAGGATAAAAAATGTTACAGGATAAAAAGGCAGTGATATTTGATTTGGATGGAACCCTGGTAGATTCCATGTGGATATGGAAAGACATTGATATAGAATATCTGGCAAAATTCCATCTGGAGATGCCAGAAAATTTACAAAAAGATATTGAGGGAATGAGTTTTTCGGAAACTGCCGTCTATTTTAAAGAGACCTTTCAGCTTGCAGACAGTCTTGAAACAATCAAAGCGGACTGGAATGCCATGGCATATGAAAAATATACCAGGGAAGTTCCCTTAAAAAAAGGAGTAAAGGAATTTTTAGAACATTGTAAAAAGAAAGGCATAAAGCTTGGCATAGCAACCAGTAATTCCAGACAACTGGTAGAGGGTACCATGGATGCTTTGAAAATCGGAGATTATTTTGACTGCATCATGACCGCCTGTGAAGTAGAAAAAGGGAAGCCTTCCCCGGATATTTACCTTGCGGTAGCACACTCTTTAGGTGTCAATCCTGTGGAATGTCTGGTATTTGAAGATATTGAAATGGGAATTTTAGCCGGGAAAAATGCGGGAATGGAGGTCTGTGCCGTAGAAGATGATTTTTCCATGAATCAGACCGATATCAAGAAAGAAACAGCAGATTATTATATTCATGATTACTTTGAAATAGAGTATTAAATATTTTGTCAAAGCACAGGATAAAATTTTTAAAAGATTATAAATGGAGAAAAGCTATGAATCAGGGATTTTTGCCCCTTTGCCGTAAGGATATGGAGGACAGGGGAATCACACAATTTGATTTTGTATATGTTATTGGGGATGCTTATGTAGACCATCCTTCTTTCGGATATGCGATTATCAGCCGTATGCTGGAGAAAAAAGGATATTCGGTGGGAATCATTTCCCAGCCGGACTGGAAAGACAGGGAAAGTATAAATATTTATGGAAAACCAAGGCTTGCATTTCTGATTAGTGCCGGAAATATGGATTCCATGGTAAACCACTATTTTGTATCGAAAAAGCACCGCCCTACGGATGCTTATACTCCGGGAGGGGAGATTCATAAGCGGCCGGACAGGGCAACCGCAGTATACGGTAATCTGATTCGCCAGACCTATAAAGAGGTACCGATTATCATCGGGGGAATCGAAGCCAGTCTTCGCAGAATGGCACATTATGACTACTGGTCAGATTCCTTTAAACGTTCCGTTTTATTAGATTCCCAGGCTGATTTACTGTTGTACGGCATGGGAGAACGTTCCATTGTAGAAGTGGCAGATGCTTTAAACAGTGGGATTGATGTAAAAGATATTACCTTTATCCGGGGAACGGTATATAAAACAAAATCGACAGACAGCTTTTATGACGAAATCCGTCTGCCGGATTATGAAACCATGAAACGGGATAAGACAGCTTATGCAAAAAGCTTTAAAATCCAATACGACAATACAGACCCCTTTACCGGAAAAGTCATGGTGGAGGAATATCCGGGAAATACGTATATTGTGCAGAACCCGCCGCAGGAACCGTTAAGTGAAGAGGAAATGGATGAAGTGTATGCACTTCCCTATATGAGAACATACCATCCTTCCTATGAAGAAAAAGGAGGGGTTCCGGCAATTACGGAAATTAAATTCTCCTTAACCAGCAACAGAGGATGTTTTGGAGGATGTAATTTCTGTGCCCTTACATTTCATCAGGGAAGAATTATCCAGACCAGAAGTCATGAATCCATTATAGAAGAAGCAAAACAGATTATCCAAGAGAAGGATTTTAAAGGCTATATTCATGATGTGGGAGGCCCGACGGCAAATTTCAGACAACCTTCCTGTGAAAAGCAGCTAAAATGCGGAGTATGTAAGAACAAACAATGTCTATTCCCTGCTCCCTGTAAAAACATGAACGTAGACCACAGTGATTATGTGTCTTTACTTCGCAAGTTACGAAGTCTTCCGGGAGTAAAAAAAGTATTTATCCGAAGCGGTATCCGTTTTGATTATCTGATAGAGGATAAAGACGATACCTTTTTTAAGGAACTGGTCCAGTATCATATCAGCGGTCAGTTAAAGGTGGCACCGGAGCATATATCCGATGCGGTTCTTGTACGAATGGGAAAACCGGAAAATAAAGTATACGAAAAATTTCAGAAAAAATATAAAAAGCTGAATGAAAAGCTGGGAATGAAGCAGTTTCTGGTGCCGTATTTAATGTCTTCCCATCCCGGCTCCACTTTAAAAGAGGCAATCGAGCTGGCAGAGTATTTGCGGGATTTGGGCTATATGCCGGAACAGGTACAGGATTTTTATCCGACACCATCCACCATGTCAACGGTCATGTATTATACCAAGCTGGACCCGAGAGACATGAAGCCTGTGTATGTGTGTGAAAATCCACATGAAAAGGCAATGCAGAGAGCACTGATTCAATATCGTAATCCGAATAATTATGAACTGGTAAGAGAAGCCCTGTTAAAAGCCGGAAGAGAAGATTTAATCGGTTTTGATAAAAAATGTCTGATTCGCCCGAGAAATATGGGAAGCGGTTTTAAAGATAACAAAGAAAGAAAAATAGGAAAAGCTTCCCATGGACAGAAAGCACAGAAGAACACGCAGGGAAGATATTCAGAACATAAAGTAAAAAAGACCATTCGGAATGTTCACAAGAAGAAATAATCAAAAAGTTTATGAGTTTAAGATTTTGAATGTTTTATTTTGTAATTTTAACAACTATAACGAAAGCACGCTTTCGCTGCCGACATCTGACAGCGGTACATAAGTGCCCGAAAAACAGGCACTAAGTACCGGTCGATGCCGAAGCACTTTCTTATATAGTTATTAAAATTGCATGAATCAAAATAGAAAGGAATTTAAATTATGAAAATCGTGATGGTAACGGGTGCTTCCTCCGGTATCGGAGCAGAATTTGTACGTCAGTTAGATGATAGTTTTAACAGAATTGATGAAATCTGGATGATTGCCAGAAGTGTAGGAAAAATGGAAGCAATTTCAAAAAAATTAAAAAATAAAACGCGAATCATTGGTCTGGATTTGGAAAAGGAAAGTGAAAGGGAAAAACTGCATACTCTCATGCAGGAAGAAGCTCCCGATATCTGTATGTTAGTGAACTGTGCCGGATTTGGTGTCATGGGAGATTTTGAACAGCTCGAGCTTAAAGAGCAGTTGGATATGGTGGAACTAAACTGTAAGGCACTGACCGCAGTTACGTATATGGCAATTCCTTATATGGTACGCAACGGAAGGATTATACAGCTTGCCAGCAGTGCGGCTTTTGTTCCGCAGGCTCATTTTGCAGTATATGCGGCGACAAAATCTTATGTATTATCTTTTTCAAGAGCTTTGCAGGAAGAACTGATTCCAAAAGAGATTTTTGTAACTGCCGTATGTCCCGGTCCGGTAGACACTCCTTTTTTTGACAGGGCAGAAAAGAACGGACAGACACTGGCTTTGAAAAAGCGGTTCAGTGTCTCCTCAAAAGCTGTGGTAAAGGATGCACTGATTGCGGCGAAAAAAAGACAGACTGTAGCAGTTTGCAGCCTGCCCATGAAGTTATTCAGGATTCTTTGTAAAATTGTACCTCACAGTCTGATTTTAGAGATGGTGGAAGAGTTTGATAAAGGATAAAAATTCCGGTATCGGACATGAAGAGGGGAGCTTTAAGAAGAAAGGACTTTTGAAAGATGAAAAATAAATATGTAAAAGGTGATTATTTATATTTACAAAGCAGGAAAAAAAGAGAAATTATAAAAACCATTGCTTTTTTTGGAATTTCCCTGGCTCTGTATCTGATGGGTTATATCAGTACCGGAAGCAATAAGAATTATCTTACCATTGTTGCTGTTCTGGGTTTTTTACCTGCCAGCAAAAGTGCGGTTTCCATGATTATGAATCTGAAGGTAAAGGGATGCAGTGAAGCGGCTTATGGAAAGATTTCGGACAAAACCAGAGAGGGAGCTTATAATCTTTACTTTACCTCTTATGACAAAAACTTTGATTTAAGTCATGTCTTTGTTAAAGGAATGACCATCATCGGATTTACGGAAAATGATAAGCTTGTGCCGGGCGAATTTGAAGAACATATTAAAACCATTCTTGGGCGTGACGGAATTACGGGAGTCAACATTAAGTTATATAAAGAACTGGACAAATATCTTACAAGAATAGAACAGATGCAGAAGCTGGAAAATGAAAAAAGCAGGGAAAAGGATATTATGAAAACCTTATTCTCCGTTTCTCTTTAAAGTTGGGGAATAAAAAATGCAGGAATTTAAAATAGGTCCGAATGAAGCAGGACAGCGACTGGACAAATTTTTACATAAATACTTAAAAGAGGCAGGAAACGGATTTCTTTATAAAATGCTTCGTAAGAAGAACATTACCCTGAATAAGAAAAAAGCCGATGGAAAAGAAATGCTTGTGATGGGAGATATGGTACAGTTTTTCTTTTCTGAGGAAAGCTTTCAGAAATTCAGGGGAAAGGAAAGCTCTCATAAAGAAGCAATGAAAAGTCTGAATAAAGAGGCGACAAAAAGCTACCCAAAAAAAGATACCCTTTCTTCCTATAAAAAGGCATATGAAACCTTAACAAAGATAGAAGTAATCTATGAGGATGAACATATTCTGCTTGTTAATAAACCGGCAGGGATTTTATCGCAAAAAGCCACGGCATCAGATTATTCCGTCAATGAATGGCTGATTGGATATCTTCTGGCAAAAGGTGCGACAGACGAAACACAGCTGGAGACCTTTAAACCCTCTGTATGTAACCGTCTGGACAGAAACACCAGCGGACTTTTAATCTGTTCCAAATCCTTTTATGGAAGCAGACAGATGAATGCCTGCATTAAGGAAAGGGATTTAAGAAAATTTTATCGCACCTTTGTGAAGGGAAAGATAGAAAAGGGAGATTATCTTAAAGGCTATTTAAAAAAAGACGAATTGACAAACAGGGTGACACTAAAGGAAAGTATCTCGAAAGAGGAAGAAAAAGAATATGTATGTGTTGAGACTGCCTATGAACCTATTTTTTATAAAAACGGTTACACTTATCTGGAGGTGGAGCTTCTTACGGGAAAGACCCACCAGATTCGGGCACATCTGGCTTCCATCGGACATCCTCTTTTGGGAGATGAGAAATATGGTGACAGAAAATGGAACCAGAGTTTTCGGGATATCAAAATTCCAAGACACCAGCTACTTCATGCCTACCGACTGGAATTTCCCGCTTTAAACGGCAAACTGGAAGCTCTTTCAAAACGTTCTTTTATAGCTTCAGAACCTGAGGTTTATGAACGGCTGAAAGAATAAATAAACTTATTAGGTAATTGTGAAACTCGCTGATGTTTGTTCGCAATCTTTATTCCAAACAATTGCAAATCAAGAGAAGTCTGTGGTAAAGGAAAAAGGGAAAGAGGAAATCTAATAAAATTTATATTTACTTTCGTACTAATTTGAAATACAATATTAGCATGAAAGGAAGTGAAACTATGACGCAGGCGGAACAGATTAAAAATTTACTTACAGACAATGATGGAATGATTTGTACATCACAGGTAACAGATGCCGGAATTACAAAAACAGTATTTTATAAATATGTAAAAGACAATGGTATGGAACAGATTTCACATGGCGTCTATGCTGCGAAAGATGCTTGGATGGATGCCATGTATTTGGTGCATCTTCGGTGTAAACAGGCAGTCTTTTCACACGAAACAGCACTTTTTTTGCATGACCTTACAGACAGAGAACCAATGG
>CAZDAT010000039.1:0-13938 GCA_964503695.1 uncultured Lachnospiraceae bacterium | reverse complement strand
ATACAGCCAGTACAACCCCAATGGCATTTGCACACTTACATGTCCATACAGAATATGGTCTGCTGGATGGTTCCAATAAAATAAAAGAATATGTAAAAAGAGTCAAAGAACTGGGGATGGACAGTGCTGCCATTACAGACCATGGCGTTATGTATGGGGTGATTGATTTTTACCGGGCGGCAAAAGCAGAGGGAATTAAGCCCATTATCGGATGTGAAGTTTATGTGGCTCCAAATTCCCGTTTTGACAAGGAACTGACCGGAGGGGAGGACCGATATTACCATCTGGTTCTTCTGGCAGAAAATAATGTGGGTTATGCGAATCTGATGAAAATTGTCAGCAAGGGCTTTACGGAAGGCTACTATTATAAGCCGCGGGTGGATATGGAGGTTTTGCAGAAGTATCATGAGGGGATTATTGCGTTGTCGGCATGTCTTGCAGGAGAGGTGGCAAGATATATCCAGAAAGGGCTTTATGAGGAGGCAAAAAAATCTGCCCTAAAATACCAGGGCTGTTTTGGAAAAGAAAATTATTTTTTGGAACTGCAGGACCATGGGTTGGCGGAGCAGGCAACGGTGAACCAGGCACTTCTTCGGATGAGCCGGGAACTGGAGATTCCGCTGGTGGCGACAAACGATGTGCATTATACGTATGCCGAGGATGAAAAATCCCATGATATCCTTCTTTGCATCCAGACCGGAAAAAGACTGGCGGATGAAAACCGGATGCGTTATGAAGGAGGACAGTACTTTGTAAAAAGTGAAGAAGAAATGAAAGCCCTGTTTCCCTATGCATGGGAAGCGGTGGAAAATACCCAGAGGATTGCGGACAGATGTAATGTGGAAATTGAGTTTGGCGTTACAAAATTACCGCATTTTGAAGTGCCCCGGGAGTTTACTTCTGAAACCTATCTTTATAAATTGTGTTATGACGGCTTGAAAGAACGTTATGGCAGAAAAATAGATGGACTATCTGAAAAAAAAGCTGACAGCAAAAATAGTACAGACGATGACTATATGAATCAGCCGGCAGGAGATGGCGGACAGACCTTAAAAGAACGTCTGGAGTATGAGCTTGGTGTTATTAAACGCATGGGCTATGTAGACTATTTTCTGATTGTATGGGATTTTATTAACTATGCCAGAAAACAGGGGATTCCGGTAGGACCGGGGCGGGGCTCGGCGGCAGGAAGCATTGTGGCGTACTGTCTGCATATTACGAACATTGACCCCATAAAATATTCCCTGCTTTTTGAACGATTTTTAAATCCGGAACGTGTTTCCATGCCGGATATTGATATTGATTTCTGTTTTGAAAGAAGACAGGAAGTGATTGATTATGTGGGAAAAAAATATGGTGCGGATAAAGTGGTACAGATTGTGACTTTTGGTACCATGGCGGCAAAGGGGGTTATCCGTGATGTGGGAAGGGTTATGGATTTACCGTATGCGTATGTAGACGGAATCTCCAAAATGATTCCCAATGAATTAAATATCACCATTGAAAAAGCCCTAAAGATGAACCCGGAGCTGCGGCAGTTATATGAAACCGATGAACAGGTGCAGTATCTGATTGATATGTCAAGACGTCTGGAAGGACTTCCAAGACACACGTCAATGCACGCGGCAGGAGTGGTTATCTGTCCCGAAGCCGCGGATGAATTTGTACCCTTGTCCAGAGGAAATGATGGTTCCATTACCACCCAGTTTACCATGACAACACTGGAAGAGCTGGGTCTGTTAAAGATGGATTTTCTGGGGCTTAGAACCCTGACGGTTATCCAGAATGCGGTGAATAATATCCAGAAGGAACATGGAATCCTGTTAGATGTAGATGCCATTGATTATGATGATAAAGCAGTTTTGGATTCTATCGGAACCGGAAAAACCGATGGGGTGTTCCAGTTGGAAAGCGGAGGCATGAAAAACTTTATGAAGGAGTTAAAGCCTCAGAACCTGGAAGACATCATTGCAGGAATTTCCCTTTACCGGCCGGGTCCCATGGATTTTATTCCTAAATATATTAAGGGAAAAGACAGCCATGATTCCATCAGCTATTCCTGCCCCCAGTTAGAACCGATTCTTTCGGCTACTTACGGATGTATTGTATACCAGGAACAGGTTATGCAGATTGTGCGTGACCTGGGAGGATATACCTTAGGAAGAAGCGATTTGGTGCGCCGTGCCATGAGTAAGAAAAAGCAGGCGGTGATGGAGAAAGAAAGGACAAACTTTATTTATGGAAATAAAGAAGAGGGGGTTCCGGGATGTATTGCGTCAGGAATTTCCGAGGAGGTTGCAGGGCAGATTTATGAAGATATGATGGATTTTGCAAAATATGCTTTTAACAAATCCCATGCGGCGTGTTATGCGGTAGTGGCATACCAGACGGCATACTTAAAATACTATTATCCGGTGGAATTTATGGCGGCCCTTTTAACTTCCGTAATTGATAATCCGGGAAAAGTCTCAGAATATATTCTGACCTGCAGGCAGATGGGAATTGAAATCCTGCCTCCCGATATTAATAAAGGAGAAGCAGGCTTTTCCGTGGCAGGAGGCTCCATCCGTTATGCACTGACGGCTGTGAAAGGGGTCGGAAGACCAGTGATGGAGACACTCATAAAGGAAAGAAGTGCCAGGGGACCTTATCTGAATCTGGAAGATTTTATTACCCGCAATGATTCGGGAGAGATGAATAAACGGGTGATTGAAAACTTTATCAAAGCCGGGGCATTTGACTGTCTGGGAGGAACCAGAAAACAGTATATGAGTGTATATATCCAGATTCTTGAAAGGATTCACCAGGATAAGAAAAACAATATGGCAGGGCAGATGAGCCTGTTTGATTTGATTTCTGATGAGGACAAACAGGAGTTTGAATTAAAGCTTCCCGATGTGGGAGAATATTCCAAGGAGATGATGCTGTCTTTTGAAAAAGAGGTCCTGGGAATCTATGTCAGCGGGCATCCTCTGGAAGAATATGAGACATTGTGGAAAAAATACATCACCAACATGACTTCCGATTTTCTCTGGGATGAAGAAATCCATGCAATCCATATAAAAGACGGTGCCAGGGTTACCATAGGCGGGATGATAAGGGATAAAAAGATTAAATATACAAAAAATAATCAGGTCATGTCCTTTTTTGTTTTGGAAGACCTGGTAGGCAATGTGGAAGTGGTTGTGTTTCCCAAGGCTTATGAAAAATGCAGTGAATATTTGATGGAAGACGAAAAAGTATTTGTGACGGGAAGAGTGCAGGCGGATGATGAAAAAGATGGGAAATTAGTCTGTGAGTCCCTGCAAAGCTTTGACAGGATGCCTAAAAAGCTGTGGATTAAATTTTCCACCATGGAAAATTATAAGGAAAAAGAAGAAAAGCTTTTCGCACTCTTAAAGCCTTCAGAAGGAAATGACAATGTTGTTATTTATATAGAAGAAAAGCGGGTAAAAAAGGAGCTTGCGGAAAACCAGAATGTCAGTGCAGATAAAGAACTGCTGGAAGCTCTCGAAAAAGAATTTGGGAAAGAAAATATCCGCGTGGTGGTCTAGGGAAAACAGTTGAAATGTGTCCTGAAAAGAGGTAGAATATAAGCTGTTAACTGAAAAAAATGAAAGATACATGGAGGTCAGCATGGCACATGAAATAAACACAATCGGCGTACTGACAAGTGGTGGTGATGCACCGGGAATGAATGCGGTTGTACGTGCGGTAGTCAGAAAAGCACTTATGAATGGAGTAAGTGTAAAAGGAATCAAAAAAGGATATCAGGGATTAATAAACGAAGAGATTATAGATATGAAAGCCTCCAGTGTTTCTGATATCATACAAAGAGGCGGAACGGTGCTTGGAACCGCAAGGTGTAAAGAGTTTACCACCGAAGAAGGGCAGAAGCTTGGAGCAGAGATTTGCAGGAAACATGGTATCGACGGAATTGTCGTCATCGGCGGTGATGGTTCCTATAAAGGTGCCGCGGCACTGGCAAGGGAGGGCATCAATACCATTGGTGTGCCGGGAACCATCGATTTGGATATTTCCTGTACGGAATACACCATCGGTTTTGATACGGCAGTCAATACTGCCATGGAAGCCATTGACAAGATTCGTGATACCTCCTCATCCCATGAAAGATGCAGTATTATCGAGGTTATGGGAAGAAATGCGGGATATCTTGCTTTGTGGTGCGGTATTGCTAACGGTGCAGAGGATATTCTTCTTCCGGAAAAATATGATTATGATGAGCAGACTATTGTGAATAATATCATCCGTAACAGAAAACGGGGAAAGACCCATCATCTGATTATTAATGCGGAAGGAATCGGGCATTCTACTTCCATGGCAAGAAGAATAGAAGCGGCTACGGGGATTGAGACCAGAGCCACTATCCTGGGATATATGCAGCGGGGAGGAAGTCCTACCTGTAAAGACCGTTATTTTGCATCTATCATGGGAGCTTATGCGGCAGATTTACTTTGCCAGGGAAAGAGCAACCGGGTAGTATGTTACAAAAAAGGTGAATTTGTAGACTATGATATTGAAGAAGCACTGTCCATGACAAAAGAAATATCGGAATATGAATATCAGGTGAGCAGACTGCTTTCCGGTAACGTATAAGTGCAGGCGGCTGTTGTATTAAGAAATCTGACTGGAAAAGGAAGCTTAATACGACAGCTTTTTTATATAAAAAAAGTGAAAAAGGAAAGGAATGAGGAGAAAAGTTGATTACGGCGGCAGGAAATAAAAGGGTAAAAAACTTGGAAAATCTGATAAAAAAAGCCAAGGCAAGGAGGGAGCAGGATGTCTTTGTTACGGAAGGAATCAAGATGTTTCTGGAAGCGGACAGCAAAAAAATCAAAGAAGTATACGTGTCAGAATCTTTGTACCGGAAAGGAAGCTTAAAAGAAAAACTGGAGCAATGCACCTGTGAAGTCCTTTCTGATGAGTTGTTTAATAAAGTATCAGATACAAAGACACCGCAGGGGATTTTATGCGTGATGGAGCAATATCATTATGAATTAAAAGATTTGTTTTTAAAAGCAAATCCCTTATTTCTGATATTGGAAGATATTCAGGACCCGGGCAATCTGGGAACCATGGTGCGGACTGCGGAGGGAGCCGGAGTAGACGGTATCATCATGACCAGACAGACGGTGGACATTTATAATCCCAAAACCATTCGTTCTACCATGGGTTCCATCTATCGTATGCCTTTTTTGTATACACAGGATTTAGGGGAAACCATGCGGCAGATGAAAGAAAAAGGGGTCAAATTATATGCGGCACATTTAAAAGGAACGCAGTTTTACCATCAGATGGATTTTAAGGGAGCCAGTGCCTTTCTGATTGGAAATGAAGGAAACGGGTTAAAAGAGGAAACCGCGGCGGCGGCAGATGTTTATATGAAAATTCCCATGCAGGGAAAGGTGGAATCCTTAAATGCGGCAGTGGCATCCGTGATTCTGATGTATGAAGCGGCAAGACAGCGGATGAGTTAAGAACAAAGTGAAAAAAGCACGAGGAGAGTGGAGATGGAAAAGAAAATCACCATAGGATTTATAGGTGCCGGAAATATGGCAAAGGCAATTTTTAGCGGAATGCTTCAAAAGAAAGCCTGTGATGCGGGAAGTGTCATTGTTTCCAGAAGAGATAAAAACGCACTTGCCTTACTGGAAAAAGAATACGGTATTTATGGAACTACAGATAATAGAGAAGTGGTTAATAAAGCAGACATTGTCTTTCTGGCAGTGAAACCACAGAAGCTTAAGGAGGTAATCAGAGAAATTGCACCCTTCATAAGAAAAGAACAGCTTTTTGTCAGTATTGCGGCAGGGAAAACCATAAGCTTTATGGAAGAATGCTTTGGAACAGAAGTGAAGCTGGTTCGTGCCATGCCAAATACTCCGGCACAGGTGGGGGAAGGCTGTATCAGCTTTTGTGCCAATGAAAATACAGACAGAAAGGAAACAGAACTTATTAAGCAGATGTTTGACTGCTGCGGAGCTTCCTATGAGATGGAAGAGGGGCTGATGGATGTGGCAGGTGCTGTGGCAGGCAGTGCCCCGGCTTTTCTTTTCATGTTTATGGAAGCCATGGCAGATGCGGCGGTTCTTGGAGGAATGCCCCGGGAACTGGCATATAAAATGGCAGCCCAGACTGTGAAGGGCAGCGGAAAACTTATGCTGGAGATGGGAGAACATCCGGGAAGTTTAAAGGATATGGTCTGTTCCCCGGCAGGAACCACCATCTGCGGGGTAAAAGTGCTGGAAGAAAAAGGAATGCGGGGGGCTGTTATGGGTGCATTAGACAGTTGTATTCAAAAATCCAAAAAAATATAACTGTAGTTTGTTACAAAAATTTAGCCGTTCTTTTTGCTTTTATACATCAAACTTATGGAAAAATGGGGCTTTCTTGACAAAAATACTATAGTTTGTTAGGATATAGTCCGTAATAAATTTAATAAATTCGTAACATTTGGAGGTTTGAATGAAAGCAGAAAGCACAAAGAGCCTGCAGAAGTCAGGCGGCATTGTCTTTGGAATACTGGTATTTTTTTCCCTGTTTTCCATGGAAGGAAAAGCCAATGACTTATCAGCTTTTATGAGCTTAAATGCAGGTGCGGCTACAGTCATTGATTCCATTGACGGAATGTCCATGGAGGAAGTAAATGACCTTGCTGCCTTGGAGGAGAAAGAAGAACAATACGACATTGTTATGGCAAAGGTAACCAAGTCCATGAATATCCGGGAGCTTCCGGATGCAGATTCAAAAAAGGTGGGTCTTTTGTATGCGGATTGCGGAGGAACCATTTTAGAAGAAGCAGACGGCTGGACCAAAATTGAATCCGGAAACCTTATAGGCTGGGCAAGCAATGAGTATCTTGTATTTGGAGAAGAAGCAAAAGAGCTTGCACAGGAGGTGGGAGTGTATGAGGCAACGGTGCATGCCGCAGGGCTCCGTATGAGAAAGGAACCCGGTACCGACAGCGGTGTCTGGACCCAGGTGGATGACGGAGAAGTTTTTCAGGCGATTGATGAATATACGACTGAAGACTGGATAGCCGTAGACTATGCAGGTGCCATAGGTTATATTTCCGCGGAATATGTGTCCATAGAGTTTACCATTGACCATGGGGAAACCATGGAAGAGATTAAAATACGTGAACAGAAAGAAAGAGAAGAGAGGCAGAAACAGATTGTGGCAGAAGGAGCCTCTTTTATCGGAACAACGGATGAAATGCTTCTGGCTGCCCTGATTCAGTGTGAAGCAGGAAACCAGCCTTATGAAGGTCAGGTGGCAGTAGGGGCGGTGGTGATAAACCGCGTTAATTCAGGAGGTTATCCGGGAAGTATTGCAGGTGTCATCTATGCTTCCGGTCAGTTTACGCCTGCAAAAACAGGGAAAATTGAAACTCTGGCAGTAAATGGAGTCAAAGATTCCTGCCTGCAGGCTGCAAGAGCCGCCATGGCAGGGGAATCTCCAATCGGAGGAGCAACCCACTTCAGACGGGCGGGAAATCATGATGGAATCGTAATCGGTGACCACGTATTCTGGTAAAATTACATAAAAGGATGCAGGAGAGAAGTTGTTTTTAAGACTGCATCTGAAAAAAGAAAAGTAACATACAGGAGGGCAGTCAAAAACAGAGCTGCTTAAAAAAACAGCATCTGGTATCTGAAAAACGGCTTTGAAAGGGGCGCGAAGTTTTCTGGTACCGAATGCTGTTTTTTGTGTGAAGACAAAAATGATGTTTTTACTGTGAAGTATCTTAGAATTTCATTGCTTATCGGGTTTAAATATAGTATATTATAGAATATCAGTAACGATACTGAATAAATCCTATAAAGAAGGAGGGTATGTATGAATCCTGTTTATATGTGGCTGACCGCTTTAGCAGCATTTCTGGTTATTGAAATTGCAACCATGGGACTTACAACCATCTGGTTTGCAGGAGGGGCTTTCATTGCACTTATCATGGCTTTGCTGGGAGCATCTTTTTATGTACAGACAGGAGGCTTTCTCGTGGTATCCATGATTCTTCTTATCAGTACCCGGCCGGTGGCAATGAAGTATTTTAATCAGAAACGGGAAAAGACGAATGTGGACAGTATTATAGGAAAACAGGCCATTGTGTTAACCACCATCAACAACCTGAAAGAAGAAGGAAAGGTGTTGGTAAACGGTATGGAATGGACCGCCAGGGCTTTGGATGAAACGGCTGTGATTAAGGAAGGTGCGGCAGTAGAGGTAAAAGAAGTCCGGGGTGTGAAGCTGATGGTTACAGAAATTGGAAAGGAGTAAGAAAGTATGGGAGTTGTTGTATTTATTATTTTATTGGTTATTGTGGTTATGATTTTGGCATCCTGCATTAAAATCGTACCGCAGGCACATGCATATGTGGTAGAACGTCTGGGTGCTTACCAGGGAACCTGGGGTGTCGGAATGCATTTTAAAGTTCCGTTTCTTGACAAAGTGGCAAGAAGAGTGTTGTTAAAAGAACAGGTAGTGGATTTCGCACCACAGCCGGTAATCACAAAGGATAATGTTACCATGCGGATAGATACGGTAGTGTTTTTCCAGATTACAGACCCGAAATTATATGCTTATGGTGTGGAAAACCCCATTATGGCAATTGAAAATTTAACAGCCACGACTCTACGTAATATTATCGGGGAACTGGAATTAGACCAGACCTTAACCTCCAGGGAAACCATTAATACAAAAATGAGGGCATCCCTGGATGTGGCAACAGACCCATGGGGAATCAAGGTAAACCGTGTGGAATTAAAGAACATCATTCCTCCGGCAGAGATTCAGAATGCCATGGAAAGACAGATGAAGGCAGAACGTGAAAGACGAGAAGCCGTTACCCGGGCAGAAGGAGAAAAGAAAGCCAGTGTTACGGTCGCAGAAGGAAAGAAGGAAGCGGCAATTTTAGAGGCAGAGGCTGCCAAGGAAGCGGCAATTTTGCGTGCGGAAGCGGAAAAAGAAAGTCTCATCAGAAAAGCAGAAGGTGAAGCCATGGCTATTTTGAAGGTTCAGCAGGCAACCGCAGATGGTCTGCGTATGATTAAGGATGCCCAGATGGATGAGGCCGTGCTGAAATTAAAGAGTCTGGAAGCCTTTGAAAAAGCGGCTGACGGTCAGGCAACCAAGATTATTATTCCTTCGGAAATTCAGGGAATGGCAGGACTGGCAACCGGCATTAAGGAAGTATTGACGAAATAAAAGAAGCTTCAGACAAAAAATAGAAGGAAAAAGCTGTGGAATGAAGCGGTAAAAAGGCAGGAAAGTATATGAATTTACAAGGCAGACATTTTTTGAAATTATTAGATTATACGCCGGAGGAAATCCTGTACTTATTGGATTTGGCGGAAAAGCTAAAAGAAAAAAAGAAAAAAGGGGAAAGGGTGGATGTTCTTCGGGGAAAAAATATAGCACTTATTTTTGCCAAGACCAGTACCCGTACCCGATGCTCTTTTGAGGTAGCGGCCCATGATTTGGGGATGGGAACTACGTATTTGGACCCCAGTGCTTCCCAGATAGGAACCAAAGAAAGCATTGCAGATACGGCAAGAGTTCTGGGAAGAATGTTTGAAGGAATCGAATATCGGGGCTATGGCCAGGAACTGGTGGAGGAGCTGGCAAGATATGCCGGGGTTCCTGTATGGAACGGACTTACGGATGAGTTTCACCCTACCCAGATGCTGGCAGACTTGCTGACCATCAGAGAGCATTTAGGCAGGCTGAAAGGGGTTCGCCTGGTATACATGGGAGATGCCAGATTCAATATGGGAAATTCATGGATGGTAACCTGTGCCAAGATGGGAATGCATTTTACCGCATGTGCTCCCAAAGAATATTTCCCAAATCCTGCACTGGTAGAACAGTGTAAAGCCATTGCAAAGGAAAACGGCGGAAGCATCACTCTGGAAGAGGATGTAAAGAAAGGCACCAAAAACCAGGATGTGGTATATACGGATGTGTGGGTATCCATGGGAGAGCCTGCGGAAATCTGGGAGAGCAGAATCCGGGAATTATCGCCTTACCAGGTGAATAAAAGCGTCATGGAAAATGCAGGCGAAAATGCAATCTTCATGCACTGTCTTCCGGCATTTCATGATTTAAATACAGAAACCGGATTAAAGATATCCAGACAGTTTGGCATTACGGAAATGGAAGTTACGGATGAAGTATTTGAATCCGGGGCATCCGTGGTATTTGACGAAGCCGAAAACAGAATGCACACCATTAAGGCAGTTATGGCGGCTACTCTGGGAGCTGAATTTGATGAAAATTAAAGCAGAGACAGATAGACTTAATGAAACAGAAATTACTGACCATATAAAGACAAAATGGGCAGGAAAAAAAGTTGTTTTTTATGAAGAGACTGCTTCCACGAATGTGGAAGCAGTAAAGCTGGCGTGTGAGGGTGCCGGACATGGTACTTTAGTCGTTACCGGAAACCAGACTGCCGGAAAGGGCAGACGGGGCAGAGTCTGGCAGTCAGAGGAAAACGGCAGTATTGCCATGAGTATGATTTTAAAACCTGGGATAGAACCGGAAGCGGCCCCAATGCTGACACTGGTACAGGCCATGGCGACAGCAAAAGCCATGGAAGAAGTGTGCGGTGTAAAAGCAGAGATTAAATGGCCCAATGATATTTTGGTCAAGGAAAAAAAGGTCTGCGGCATTTTAACGGAAATGCATCTGGAAAAGACGAAGATTTCCTCTATTATTATCGGAACCGGAATTAATGTAAATCAGGACAAATTTCCAGAGGAAATTGCAGGGATTGCCACGTCACTGAAAAAAGAAACGAAGAAACTCCAGTCCCGCGTAGAGTTAATCTGCCGGATTTGTCAGTTGTTTGAAAGTTATTATGAAGAGTTTCTGGAAAAGGAAAATGTATCCGGTTTCTTAAAAGAATATAACAGCCGGCTGGTAAGCCTGGAAAGAAGAGTCCGGGTATTGGAGCCAAAGGGTGAATTTGAAGGAACGGCTTTGGGGATTAACACAAAAGGAGAACTGCTTGTAGAAAAGGATGACGGCGAAGTGGTAAAAGTGTATGCCGGAGAGGTTTCCGTACGGGGCATTTATGGATATGTATAAATGATTGTGCGATAAGGGAAGGAGATTATGATACGAAAAGTATCATGGAAAAGAGGATGGAAGAAAAACAGGTGCTTTGCGGAGCAAATGCTTATGATAAGAAATATTACTTTAACCAGAGGTTTGATAAAATCCCGGACAGTATCAAGGATGAATTACATATTATCTGTGTATTGTTTACGGAAGAAGTCGGGGGAATCATTACCTTTGCCTTTGAAAAAGACGGGACACTTGTCATAGAAACCAACGCGGCAGAGGAAGATTATTATTATGATGAAATCGGAAGTGCTCTTTTGGTGAAAGAAATCCAGAGAAAAAAACAGGAACTGTTTGAATCCCTGAGCCTGTTTTATAAGGTGGCTGTTCTGGGAGAAGATATGAGCAGCCTTTTAGAAGAATAGGGAAAGAGGACAGAGGTAGATAAGAGAAATGTCTGAATTAAAAATAGGAAATGTTAAGTTGGAAAATCCATTTATTTTGGCACCCATGGCAGGAGTAACAGACCTGCCTTTTCGTTTACTTTGTAAAGAACAGGGAGCAGCCCTGATATGCATGGAGATGGTCAGTGCCAAAGCAATTTATTATAAAAATAAGAATACGGAAAGTCTGTTAAAGATTCACCCGGATGAAATGCCGGTATCTTTGCAGTTTTTTGGTTCTGATGCGGATATCATGAGCGAAATGGCAAAGAAAATCGAAGAAAGACCTTTTTCGATTCTTGACATTAATATGGGCTGTCCCGTGCCAAAGGTGGTAAACAATGGAGAGGGCTCTGCATTAATGAAGAATCCGGCCCTGGTGCGGGAAATTGTTTCCAAGATGAGTAAGGCAATAGAGAAGCCTGTTACGGTAAAAATCCGGAAAGGCTTTGACGAGGAACATATTAATGCGGTAGAAATAGCAAAAATTGCGGAAGATGCAGGAGCCGCGGCCATTGCGGTTCATGGAAGAACCAGACAGCAGTATTATTCCGGTAAGGCTGACTGGGAAATCATTGCCAGGGTGAAGGAGGCGGTCTCCATTCCGGTGATTGGAAACGGGGATGTGACAGATGCGGACAGTGCCCTGTGTATGATGAAGGAAACCCGGTGTGATGGTGTCATGATTGGAAGAGCCGTACAGGGAAATCCCTGGATTTTCAGAGAGATTCTGGCGAAGGTAAATGAGGGGATTGTATTGCCAAGACCTTCCGGGGAAGAAATGAAAAATACCATCATACGTCATGCAGGACTGCTTATGGAATATAAGGGAGAATATACGGCTATCCGGGAAATGCGTAAGCACGTCAGCTGGTATACCACAGGACTTCCTAATTCTGCAAGGTTTCGAAAACATGTCAATGAAATGGAAACCATGGAAGAGCTGATGGAAACGGTGGAAATTTTATTTTCTGAAAGTAAGTTATAAACAAACTTTGGGAAGATGATTTAGAAAACTATGGTTAGAGAAAATTCAGGGTGAAAACAAAGAGAAGGTAGGCTATGGTTACGATTAGTGTTTGTATGATTGTAAAAAATGAAGAAAAGGTGTTAAAAAGGTGTCTGGACAGTCTGAAAGGGCTATGGGATGAATTGATTATCGTGGATACCGGTTCGACAGATGCTACTAAGGAAATTGCAGGGGAATATACGGACAAAGTCACAGACTATTTTTGGCGGGATAATTTTTCCGATGCCAGAAATTATGCTTTTTCCATGGCAAATTGTGATTACATTTACTCGGCAGATGCGGATGAAGTACTGGATGAAGAAAACAGAAAACAGTTTTTTATCCTAAAGGAGCTTCTGACACCGGATTCTGACATAGAGATTGTGCAGATGTATTATGGCAATCAGCTTTCCCAGAACAGTATCTATAATTACGATAAAGAATACCGGCCAAAATTATATAAAAGACTTCGTCAGTTTAAGTGGCAGGAGCCCATACATGAAGCGGTACGGTTAATGCCTGTGGTGTTTGACAGTGATATTGTAATACAGCATATTCCTTTAGAACAGCATGGCGGAAGAGATTTGGAATATTTTGAAAAAATGCTGGAACGGGGAGAGCTTTTGTCGGAAAGAATCCGGGATATTTATCTTCGGGAATTATATTTTAGCGGACAAATGCATAATCTGAAAAAAGGACATGATTATCTGGTGCAGATACTGCAAAAAGAAGATGACGGCAGTGATTTGTTTCAAAAAGCAATTGCCATTCTTTGCAAGGAAGCAAGGCTTTTAAAAAAGGATAGTGATGTTTTAAAGTATGCACTGAAAGGAATTGCAAAAGAGGGAAGCAGTGAGCTTTGTGCGGAACTGGGGGATTACTTTTTTGAAAAAAAGGAATGGGAAGAGGCTGCCATCTGGTATTATAATGCCGCTTATGAAACACCCTGCCGGATGAGCTTAAAGGCGGCTACCATAAGACCCCTGGAAAAGCTTGTTTCATGCCATGAAAATCTGGGGATGCCTGAGGTGGCAGAAGCATATGGAAAAGCCTTAAAAGAACTGGCAAAATAAAGGCGGCAATCTTGACACTTATAGTAAAAGTGGTTATAATAACCCAGTTATAGAGGATATTGTAGACCTTAAAAATAAAGGGATTAGCAATCAGTATAAAAAAGAGAGGATTACACCATGGAAGCAAAAAAGAATATCTTAACCTATGAAGGGTTAAAAAAATATGAGGAAGAGTTACAGGATTTAAAGGTTGTAAAACGAAGAGAGGTTGCCCAGAAAATTAAAGAAGCAAGGGAACAGGGAGACTTGTCTGAAAATGCGGAATACGATGCAGCCAAGGATGAGCAGCGTGATATCGAAGCAAGAATTGAAGAATTAGAGAAAA
>CAZDAT010000038.1:0-13985 GCA_964503695.1 uncultured Lachnospiraceae bacterium | reverse complement strand
AACCTCTCTGGGTAGTAATCATTTCCGTAAATTCTGCGGAAAGGTCTACGTTACTCATTTCCAGGACACCGGTATTCATATATCCGCCGCCGGAAGTAATGTCGGTACCGATGCCGTCAAATTCACCGGAGTTCAAGGTTGCGGAGTAAAGGTTATCTCCTTTCTTCTCCAGACCGGATGCATTGGCAAATTCTGCTACTGCAATCTGTCCTAACAGCTTGGTCTGTCCGTTATCATAAGAAGCATAAATCATACCATTCTGCTGAATGGAGATACCGGACATTTCACCTAACTTTCTACCTGTTCCAAGACCATCTGTATTACCACTGGTAGCGGCAATGGTGGAGGAACCGCTGTTGTTGTACATGGTGGTGTTAGAAAAATCAATCTCAATATCTGAGAATTTTGCATCTACACCAGATAATGCTAAAGTAATGAAATCAGTACCATTTATACTTTCAAACACACCAGTAGTTGCATCATAATGCACCAGGTATCCCGCTAATTTGACAGAATTAGCAGTAAGATTAGAAAGCAAAGTATCCTTATCCGTAGTTCCAGTCGTTGCTACAAGTAGTTCCTGTGCATCTTTAGTTATAGAACCTCCGCCCGATGCATTAAGTGTTATTGTTTCATTTGAAAGAAGCTGACGTAAGTTAATCGTAGTTCCTGCATATGTAGTTCCATTATCCTCATAATCATTAATATTAAAAGAATAACTATCAAATTCATCCATGGAATCAAATCCATAGGCAGCCATTAATGTCTTTTGTATTTCCGCTGCATCGGCTCCAGAAGGATTATTAGATAAAGCATCTTTTATCTCAGCTGCTGTATATTTCTTACCTGTCGCTGTTATGGTTAAATCGCCATTTGTATCCCATTTATACCCATCTGCTATATTCAAACTGGTATCTCTATTTACAGGCTGTGGTTTTCCTCCAAAATTTAAGCCTGATATATCCACTTCATCATTATTTTCATCCAACAAGGCAGACATTTCCAAGAAATATACACCTTCTTCGTTTGTAGATTTGAAATTTAACCTTGCTGTATAGCTATAACCCAGCTCATCATACAACTGTAAATTCACATTCTTACCAGATGAGCTTGTCACATTGGTATCGTTCTTATCAATAATACCGGAAAGGTATGCCTTACTGGTTGCTTCCGGCGGATAGGTCATGTTTTCCGGTGACATAATGCGGAGTGCCTGTACCGTATCCTGTTTGATGTCCATGGTTTCCGGGTCTACGCCCCAGCCCATAACGTTATAACCGTTACTGGTCATGGCGAGGTTACCTGCTCCGTCTACATAGAAAGAACCATCCCTTGTAAAGAAGTTCTCAGAACCATTGCTTACGACAAAGAACGCATCTCCCGTAATCTGGATATCAAACGGGTTGTTGGTTGTCTGGGAAGCTCCCTGGGAGCTGATGTTGGTATTGATTGCCCCGGATTTTACACCAAGACCAATCTGTCTTGCATTGACACCACCGGTTCCGGTTGTGGCATTGGCACCGGATGCACTCTGGGTTGTCTGATACATTAATTCACTAAAAGTTACACTCTGTGATTTATAAGCTACTGTGTTGACGTTGGCAATATTATTACCGATTACGTCCATCTTTGTCTGATGTGTTTTTAAACCTGCCACACCAGAATACATTGATCTCATCATAATGAAATGACCTCCTGTTTTTTGCTGTATCTGTTCCTTCTGTCAATCAGGAACGCTTCGCCTCCTGTAAGGTCCGGCTACATAATTACAGCTCCATCAATATTTGTAAAAATGTTATCGTTTGTCTGGCTCTGCTCCATGGCAGTAATTACCGTATTGTTAGGCACATTTACGATAAATGCCAGTTGGTCCACCATGACCAGGGATTCTTTGATTCCTTTCTCTCCTGCTTTTTTTGCACCTTCGTTCAACCTGCTTAACTGGTTCTTGGAAAGTGTAAGATTTCTGTCTGCCATCCGGTTTGCCGCATGCTTGGAGAACTTAAGCTCTTCGCTTATCTCACCTGTTTTCTGCTTCCAGATATCTTCAAAGCTTACTTCCTCTTTTGACACATACCTGCTTTGTCCAAGAGGCTGTTTCAGATACTTTTCCTGCAGTTCGTTCATAGAAAGGAATTGATTTTGTTGTATCTTCATGTTATTCCCTTCTATGCCTTATTCTGCCGCATCCACTTCGCCGCTTTCACTGCCTTCCGTGGTTTCTTTCTCACTTTCCTCCGGTGTCTGTGTCGTGTCTTCTGTTTTATTTTCTGCCATCAGCTCATCATATTTTGCTGCCAGCTTATTATAAGTCTCCAGACTCTCGTCATTCACTAAGGACTGCAGATAGCTTCCCAGACTATCGTACTGCTTCTTCAAAGCGTGCAATGCTCCGATATGCTCGGAAGTAAGCTCTTCCACTTCTGGGAATTTTTCTAATTCCTGCAAGAAATTCTGTACCGGAACTACTGCCATTTCCTGGAATTTTTCTACGTATTTATTGTAAATGGCCGTATTTTCATTTCCAAGGAATTCCTTCTGGTAATCAGTCATATTCTCATATACCGTAATCAGCTTGCCAATGGCTTCCAGATTATCCGTAGTCACTTTTGCAGGTGCCGGAAGCTTATTCATTTCTTTGATAAAGGCTTCTGCTACCTTACTTGCCTGTACATATGTGGCATCCGCTACCGTATCAAGGTCGTCAATGGAATAGAGATTATCGTCAATGGAAAGATATGCTTTTCCATTCTCATAAACCACATAATCAACGTAACCTTCGGGATAAGTGGTATTGCCGGAGCTGTCCGTTACCTTCATGAATACATACTGTCCTACCAGTGAAGAGGCTCTCTGCAAAGTCATATTACTGGTCAGATTCTGCATTTCTTCCAGTTCAGAGAAGGTTGCAAGCTGTGATATGTACTCTGTGTTGGAGGTCGGCTCCAAGGGGTCCTGGTACTTCATCTGTGCTACCAGAAGCTGTAAAAAAGCATCTTTATCCAGACTGGAACCGGAAGCTTTCGTGGTACTGTTAGCCGAGGATACGGATTCTAATATTTGTCCGTCTTTTACCTGTGCAATGGCACTCATATATAACTCCTTTCTGCTTTGTTCTTACAAAGCCTTTTCCTAAATTGTGTAATCAATACTGTTACCGTTACGAAGCATCATGTCAGCTACTACTTTGTCGCCCTCTGACAATTCTTCGCTTATTCCGTCTTCCATTTCTTCCAGACCGTGCAGACGGATGCGTCGGTTTCGGCTTCTGCTTTCATTTGCCCTGTCTTCAAAAGCATTCTGTCCCTGCTCCTGCTGGTCAAGGCTTCTTTCAAACCCTTGTGCGGAAACATTGACTTCTACATTTTCCACCCTTAAGCCCTGCTGTTCAAAGCTTTCCTTTAACTGAATCAGTTGTCCTTCCAGGGCGGATTTTACCGCTTCATTTTCTGTGGTAAAGGTGGCGGTAAGTATGCCTCCGGTGCTGGCAATCTGTACTTTGATATTTCCCAGGGATGCAGGATGAAGCTGCAATTCCATTTCTGTGGTATCTGCATTTACATGAAGCTTAATGTAGTCTGTCATCTGACGGATGATGTCCTGTAAGCTGACACCATAAGAGGTTGTGGTGGAGGCGGTATTTTCCACGGCATCTGCCAGATGGTTCATAACCTGTTCCTGGTACCCTGTGTTATGGTAGTCGGAATGGCTGTTGTCTTCCTTTGTATGCTCTTTTTTCTCCGAAGACTCCTGGCTCTCTGGAACCGGTGTTGTTTCCATGCTGTCCTTTGTCTGAATCAGCTCCGTCACATCGCTGGTACTGGTGGCGGTATTTGTAGCTTCACTCTTTTCTTTTGTTTCCTGTCTGTCCACTTCTTCCGGAATCAGCTCTTCCATAACCTCAGTCGGAGCTTCCACCATCTCTTCCACAGCTTCTGTGGGAAGTATATTTTCCATCTGTGCCTTAATACTGTCTGCGGCTGCCATCAGCTCTTCCTTGGTCATTCCAAACTGCCCTGCCAGTTCCTCGGTCAGGGCTTCTGCGGTATTCATCAGTCCCTTTAAATCCCCGAACAGCTCTTCGTCTGTCATAATACTAAAGGCATCTGCCTCGGGATTCAGTGCCATAACAAGCTGTGTCAGATTTTCACCGCTTAATAAATCCAGTGAGGTAAGTCCCAGCTCATCCATGGCTGCCTGTACTTCTTCCGTTGTTACACCAAGTGTCTCTGCCAGGGTTTCCATCATCATGCCTGCCGCGGCTTCCATTGCCTGCTCCAGCTCCTCCACATCTGTTTTGTCGGTACCTTCTGTCTGCTCTTTTAAGTTTTCAGAAGAACGTTTCTGCTGGATTTTTGCATGGTTTCTGATGCTGTCCGTGGTATCGGTCTTTCTGGTGTCCGTCTTTAAGTTCCCGGTCTCCGGCTGCTTCTGGGTCTTATCAAATACCTTGGAAAAGCTTTCACCATTTTGTACCTCCTGTCCCTTTGAGACGTTAACTGCCCCTGCGGAAACAACAGACTGCAAATTACCAATTGAAGTATTTGCCATTTTCTTCCTCCTTTCTTTTTTCTTGATTTTATAAGGCATTTGTAATCTTAAACAGCTTAAATAAATCTTTTTTAAGTCTGTAAAAAATATACAACTGTCTACTTATTATATCGTACTTACCCGGGAGTTTTTTAAGAATCCGGCTCCATAATTTTGGTAAGCTTTGCCGCAATTTCAGAATCCATGACTCCCAAAATTGCTCCTCTGTCGTCTGGCTCCATTTCCTTTAAGATTCTTGCAGCCAAGTCCAGATTATTGGTCATTTTTTCAAAGATTGCCGCCGCCTGTTTGGGCTTCATTTCAGAATATGCCTGTGCATAATCCTGTATTTCCTTGCTTTCTTCCTGTTCTCCAATGACCTGTCTGTATAAAAATTCTGCCGTAGCCGGGTCCATGCTTTCATAATATTTCTGATATTCTTCTGCTCCCGGTCCGTTTTCGGCATAGATAACTTCTTCGTAAAATTCGGTTTTGATTCTTTCAAATTCTACCTGACTGTCCTCAAAGGTTCCCAGACGGGTTATCTCCTCTTTGAGTTTGTTATTTTCATCTTCCAGTGTGCTGTTTTTTAAATCTGCCTGTTCTAACTGTAATTCCAGAACCTTAATCTGTTCTATGGCTTCCTTTAAGCTGGAATATCCGGCGTAATCCTCTTCGATTTCTTCCCCCAAATCCGTGGTTGTGTCGGGAAGTATTTTATTTACCACCGGAACATCCTTTAGAATCGGAGTTAATACACCACTTCCGAAGCCGCCTACATCCAGTTTTATCAGCACACACAAAATCAGTAGCCAGATGGCTACAATGGCAACGGTTGTGATGAAAATCGGGATGTTGCTTCCTTCTTCTTCCAGTTCCATTTCCTGGTTTGCCAGCTCTTTTGCTTTTCTTTTTGCTTCTTTTTTCTGTGCTTTCTGTTCTGCTTTTAAACGTTTACGTTCTTCTTTTAATGCTTTCGCATCCATGACTTCCACGTCATTGTCTAAAATATTTTCTTCTGCCATAATTTATTCTTCTCTTTGCTTTCTGCCATAAGTAAAACTTACAAGTTCATCTATTTCTTTGCTTTCTCTTGCGTTTTCTTCCTGTAAAAAGTTCTCGAATGCCTTTTCTTTTAATTTTTCCTGTGCTTTTCTTTCCTGCATGAGTACGGTCAGCTTCTGTTTCTTTATTTCCACCTGTTTTTCGGCTTCTTCCACCTGTTTTTTTTGTACTTTTATAAATTCCTCCATTCGTAGGATTGCATTCTGGTTTTCTTTAATGCGTTCTACCAACAGATTTCTTTTCAAAAGATTGCGCACATTCTCTTCATATCCCTGTTTTCTTTCGGTAAGAAGCCGAAGCTTTTCTTCTTCTTCCCGCAAGTTCTGGTTTGCAAGCATAAATTCTGTTTTTGCCTGGTCCTCCAGTTTATATTTGATATTTAAAATATTCTGCATCCGGTATATAAACTTTGACATAGCCTACTCCATACACTTATTCTGCAAACAATGCCTTTAGTCTGTCCAGACTTTCGTCAAATGCGATTTTCTCATTTACATCCTGACATAGGAACTGATTGACTGCATCTATTTTTTCAATGGCATAGTCAATGGAAGGATTGCTTCCCTTCTTATATGCACCTATATTAATCAAATCTTCTGCTTCATTATAGGTTGCCATTACATTTTTTAATTTGCCCGCAAGCTGTTTATGCTCTTTTGCGGCAATCTGGCTCATACATCGGGAAATACTCTGTAAGATGTCAATGGCCGGATAATGATTCTTATGTCCCAGCTTTCTGCTTAACATGATATGACCGTCTAAAATACTTCTTGCCGTATCTGTAATGGGTTCGTTAAAGTCATCACCATCTACCAAAACGGTGTATAATCCTGTAATGGAACCTTTTGCCGCGTTTCCTGCCCTTTCTAAAAGCTTTGGCATCTCCGCATATACACTGGGGGGATATCCCCTGGAAACCGGGGGTTCTCCATTGGCAAGTCCGATTTCTCTCTGTGCCATGGAAAAACGGGTCAGGGAGTCCATCATCAGCAGTACGTCTTTTCCCTGGTCCCTAAAATATTCTGCAATGGCAGTGGCGGTTTTTGCCGCCTTATTTCGTTCCAGTGCAGGGCGGTCTGAGGTGGCTACCACGACTACGGAGCGTTTCATGCCTTCTTCCCCTAAGTCTCTCTCGATAAATTCCCGAACCTCCCTGCCCCGTTCTCCTATCAGGGCAATGACGTTAATGTCTGCCTTTGTGTTACGTGCAAACATACCCATGAGTGTTGATTTTCCAACTCCGGAGCCTGCAAAGATTCCGATTCTCTGTCCTTTTCCCACGGTAATCAGTCCGTCTACGGCTTTGACACCAAGGGGAAGGACTTCGTTAATAATTACCCTGCTCATGGGGTCCGGCGGCGGTGCTTCCACAGGATATGCCTGTCCATTTAAAATCACCGTTCCATCGGTAGGTTTTCCCATGCCGTCAAGACATTTTCCAAGAAGCTGGGGACCTGCCATAACCTTTAGGGTTTCCCCGGTATTTTCCACCACATTGCCAAGACCGATGCCATCGGTCACGTCATAGGGCATAAGCTGGGTTTTGCCTTCCTTAAAGCCTACCACTTCTGCCAGAATCGGCTTTGCCTCTTCTCCTTTGGGATAAATTCGGCATACATCCCCAAGCTTTGCATCGGGACCGGCAGATTCCAGGGTAAGACCTACCACATTTACGATTTTCCCTTTTTTCTTAATAAGGGACTGTTCCAGTATTTTGTTATATTTGTCAAAATTAATCGTCAGTTCCACTTATCTTTCCTTCAAAAAAATGTTATGTATCCTGTTATCCTTCAAATGATAACAGACGTAATTTTCTCGTAAGCTCTTCTAACTGCGTTCCAATTCCGCAATCAATGATTCCACCGCTGGTTTCTATCATGCAGTCATTTGCATTTAAGGTGGCATCTTCAATAAATTCTATGCTAATCTGCCCGGAAGAAAGCTTTTCCAAAAGTGCAGGCTTTTGCTCTTCCATGGCTTTATAATCTTCCCGGCTTACATGGATGAGAAAATCCCTGGCTCCTTCTATATGCCGGATGGTATTGGCAATGGCATAGCTTAAAATGGGCTTATACCCTGCCAGCTCCACTTTAAAGATTTCCTCATAGATTCCGGTAATTGTCCGGATAAACTGCGGTTCCAGGCTGTCAATCAGATTCTGGTACTCCTGCTCCAGCTTTTGTGCTTTTTTCTCTAATTCCTGCTTCGCACCTTCCAGCTCGCTTTGTGCCTTTCTAAAGCCTTCGTCATAGCCTTCCTGTCTGCCTGCGGCTATGGCGTTTTCTCTTTCCCCTGCAATCTCTGCCTCGGCCTGTTCTTTCCTCTGTCTGATTTCTTCTTCCGCCTGGGCAAGCAATTCTTCGGGAGTCGGTCCCGTATATACCTGGGCTGCCGCTTCTTCTAAATTTGCCGCTTCCATTAAGGAATCTGCATCATACAGCAGAGGGTCTATTTCGGGAGCATTTAAGCCGGACTTAAATCCACCGGAATCCGCGATAATTTCGGGATGAAATGCTTCTATTTTTTTCACCAGCAGGTCATTTGTATTTACCATGACAGGTTCATTCTCTTTTAATACAAACTGACTTGCCTTAATCAGATTCTTAGATAACAATCTCGTCGCCTCCGCCTCTGGAAATAACAATTTCTGCTGAATCTTCCAGTTTTCTGATAATATTTACAATCTTCTGCTGTGCTTCTTCCACGTCTTTCATACGAACCGGACCCATGTATTCCATGTCTTCCTTTATCATTGCAGACAGACGCTTGGACAGGTTGTTGAAAATTGCCGCCTGTACGTTTTCGTTGGCTGCCTTAAGGGCAATGGCAAGGTCGTTATTATCCACGTCACGAAGTACACGCTGAATGGAACGGTCATCCAGAAGCAGGATATCTTCGAATACGAACATCTTCTTACGGATTTCATCTGCCAGTTCAGGCTCTTCAATTTCCAGAGTTTCCATAATATGTTTTTCGGTACCGCGGTCTACTGCATTTAAGATTTCAACCACAGCATCCACACCACCGATAATGGTGTAATCCTGGTTTACCAGGTTCGCAAGCTTGGATTCCAGAATCTTTTCCACTTCCTTAATGATATCGGGACTGGTTCTGTCCATCATTGCCACACGCTTTGCCACATCCGCCTGTCGTTCCGGTGCAAGCCCCGAAATAATTAAGGATGCCTGCATGGGAGACAGATAGGACAAAATAAGGGCAATGGTCTGGGGATGTTCATCCTGAATAAAGTTAAGTAACTGCGTAGCATCTGTTTTTCTTACAAATTCGAATGGTTTTACCTGTAAGGATGCTGTCAGCTTTCCAATTACATTCATTGCCTTTTCCGGACCCAGAGCCTTTTCCAGAAGCTCTTTTGCATATCCGATACCACCCTCTGCAATGTACTGCTGTGCAAGGCAGAGCTGATAAAATTCCTCCACGATGGTTTCCTTAATCTGCGGAGTGATGCTTCTTGTATTGGCAATTTCCAGTGTTAATTCTTCAATTTCTTCTTCTTTTAAATGTTTAAACAGGTTTGCGGATTTTTCCGGCCCCAGGGCAATCAGCAAGACGGCTGCCTTCTGGAGTCCTGACATTTTTTCATCGCCAAAACGTGCCATATTTTTTCCTCCCGTTATTTATGCTCCCCAGTCTTCACTTAACCAGTTACGAAGCAGTGTTGCTGCTGCTTCCGGATTTTCATCCACGAATTTATCAATCAGTTTTCTGGTCTCTGACTTGGTTTCTACTTCAATATCTTCTAAGACTTCTTCCGGTGTAGAATTGAGTAAGCTTTCCACGGAAACTTCTTCTTCTTCCACCACTACTTTTTCACTTCTCATACTTCTGTAAATTACAAATGCCAGCAATCCTAAAATTAATACAATCAGAACAATCTGCAAAACATCCGTTGCCGTAACGTCAGAGCCTTCTGCATCTATGTACATGGGTTCTTCGTAAGCAATAAAGGAAATATTCTCTGCTCCGATGCCGGATGCTTTTGCCACCAAATCTACCAAATCTTCATCCACTTCCAGCTTGGTTCTTTCCTGGTTCATGGCTTTGTATTCATCCCATGTAATTCCGTCAAGAAGTCCCTGGTTCTTTGCATCCTCTTCCTTTAACACGCGGTATTTGATGGCGGCTACGGAAACGGAGGAATTGGCATATTTCACCAGTCCTGCCGGAATGTTGGTGAGGGTTATCTTTTCATTCGGAAGATAATCCCTGGAAATCTCGGAAACAGTGGAACTGCTACTCTCATAATCCGATATTACATAATCCGTATTATCTTCATTGTTGGAATCCGTTCCCGGAACCCCGCTGACTCCTCCCGTGCTTTCTGATTCGTACTGGTCTTCGTGACTTAAGACTCCCTGGGTTGCCCCATCCGGTGCATAATATAAATGCTCCGTTTCTTCCACACTGGAAAAATCCAAATCCAGATTACTGGTGACTTCAATGAGATTAAATTCATTGGTTCCAAGCAGTACTTTTTTAATGTTACTCTGCAATACTGCTTCGGTCTGCTGTTTTACCGTAAACTGGCTGTTTGCATTTCCCGTAATGGAGCTGGTATCGTCTCCCGAGAACAATAAATTACCTTCATTATCCAGAATGGTAATGGTCTGGATGTTCTCATTTCCCAGTGCTGTTTTTACATACTGGGCAATGTTGGATGCCTGGTCGTTTGTCAGTGCTTCCCGCAAGCCTAAAATAATGGATGCGGAAGAATCTTCATTTTTGGAAATCATGGTGCCGTCATCTTCGGGAATGTTTAACATAACCGTTGCGGAGATAACGTTTTCAATGGTTTCCAAATCCTCTTCCAGCATTTCTTCCTTATAAGTAAGATATAATTTCTGTTTATCGGATTCTGTTGTACTTAAGCCGCCGCTTGTTACGTCGGTAATTGCCATACGTGTCGTCGGGATGTTATTTGCTCCCAACAACAGGTTTGCCTGTCCTACCTGGCTTTTTTCTACCTTAATCTGATATCCGTCTTCCGAATACTGGTAATCAATTCCGTTTCCTTCCAGCAGTTCAATGATACCGGAAGACTCCTTGGTAGAATCACAGGTTACCAGAAGCTCGTACTGGGGTCTGGTAAGTACGGTTACCAGAACTGCCATTGCCAGTATGACTCCTGCCGCTATGGATATTATAATCGTCTTTTGTTTTGATGTATATTTATTCCACCAGGCTAACAGCCTGGCGGGTATCTCTTTTAATTTATCTGCCATTTTCCCCTACCTGTTTTTATTAAATTTGCATATTCATAAGCTCTTTGTAGCTTTCCAAAAACTTATCCCTTAAGGCTACCGTATATTGTAATGCCGTAGATGCTTTCATTTGTGCAACAAGTAAATCGTGGGTATTATCGGTTTCTCCCAGTGCAAATTTCAGTTCTTCATTTTCCTGTTCGGAAATATACGCATTGGTTGTGCTGATATTTTCCATTGCTGCATTCAGTATTCCTGAAAACCCTTCTGTTCCATTTACTCCGGTCTTTGTAGTTCCCGCCGCTTTGGAAGCACGCAGTTGTTCCTCAATCGCACCGGAACTTACGTTATATAAAGATTGAATGTCCATCTGTATGTACTCCTTTGCCTTTTTTTACTGTAAGTGTCTTATTTTTCCCATCTTAGGAAAACGTTTTTCTTATTTTCCAAGATTCAGTCCCTGCAGTGCCAGTGTCTTACTGGCATTAAATGCAGTCGCATTTGCTTCATAGCTGCGGCTTGCATCAATCAGGTTGGTCATTTCCGTAATAATATTTACATTCGGATAGGTAACGTATCCATTTTCATCTGCATCGGGATGAGAGGGGTCATAGACCATATTCATCTCGGTTTCACTGTCTTCATAAACACCGTCTATCTTCACGCCTTTGCCGGAATACCGGTCCGTTGCTTCATTTAAGATATGATGAAACGGTGTCTGGTTATCCTTCTGGGTGAAGGTAACCACCTTTCTTACATAAGGTGTTCCGTCACTGGTTCTTGTAGTATTGGCATTGGCAACATTCTCGGAAATGATATCCATACGGAATCTCTGTGCCGTCATACCGCTTGCATTTATATCAAAAGAATCAAACATTCCCATACTCTAATCCTCCCTATTTCATCACTGTCTGCATATTTTCAAAATGTTTTGTAATGCTGTCTGTCAGACCCTGGTAACGAATCTGGTTGGAAGCAAGCTCCACATTTTCCGTATCAATATCGACGTTATTGCCGTCTAAACGATAAGAAACGGTGGAATGGTCCCTGTATGTAATCGGGTTTAATCTGTCCAAATCTATATTTTTCACTTTTTCATCAACAGATGTATAACGGGAATTTTTCATGGCTTTCCGAAGCTGTTCTTCAAAATTTACGTCTTGTCTTTTATATCCCGGAGTATCAACATTGGCAATATTATTGGCAATTGCCTCATTACGAATCCATGATGCATCTGCTGCCTTGTCCAAAACATTGATGTAATCAAATGCGCTTGAGCTAAACATAATCTTCCTCCATTTTTTCTTTTTTGTAAACTTCACATAGATATTCTAATTATATACAATCTATTTTATTATAGCCTTTTTAGCCAAAATAACAACCCATTTGACAAAATTTTATAAAAAACCTCAAAAAAAATATACCCCCCCCCGAAAAACCCATGTCGGTTCCTTCCGTAGAGGGGGTATATTCTATCTTTGGATCATCCTTTATCCTTTTTCAGTCTGTTTTTTAATTTTTCAATTTCTTCATATACCGAATCGTTCAGTACCTTGATATACGTTCCTTTCATCCCGGAGCTTCTGGATTCAATCACGCCTGCACTTTCAAACTTGCGGAGTGCATTCACAATCACACTTCTTGTGATTCCCACCCGGTCGGCAATCTTGCTTGCCACCAGAATTCCTTCCATACCGTCTAGTTCTTCAAAGATATGGACAATGGCTTCCATTTCCGAATAGGACAAGGTTCCGATGGCGGAATTAATCACCGATACCTTGCGGTTTTCTTCCGCACTCTCTTCGTTCACTGCACGTAGCATTTCAAGACCTACCACCGTGGTTCCATATTCACAAAGAATAATATCGTCTATATCATAAAATTCACCTGCTTTGTATAAGAACAGGGTTCCCAGCCTCTCTCCGGCAATTTCAATGGGTGCAATGATTGCGGAATATTTGGAGAAATCCGTTTTCTCAAACCCTAAGGTTGCCAGATTCACGTTTTCCTTCGTAGATAAAACCGCCAGCATCCTGTCGTTCAGCTGTTTGTCAATAAAGCCGCCCACATTGGTGCAAAGCATCTCCTTGATAGGCTCTATTCCCGGTGCATAATCACGCCCCAGTACCTTCCCCTTGCGGCTGATTACTAAAATGTTAGAGCTCAGGATATCCTTCATAACATGGCAGATATCATTAAATACTACTTTGCTGGAATTATTATTGTGCAGCAGTTCCCCTATTTTTCTGGTTTTGTCTAAAAGCTGTATACTACTCATCTTTTTCCTCCATCTACAAACCCCAAACGTATATCTTTGAAAGAAATTGTAACACACTTTTCAAAAAATAACAACATTTCAATCAAATTTTCTGTTAATTTAAGCTTTTTTTCTTTTCTACGATATTTCCGCATTCCTGATTCGGGCAGACCAGCTTGTTTCCTTTTTCTAAAAGAAGCTCCCCGCATTTTTCACATTTTACGTCAGAGGGTCTCTGCCATACCATATAATCACATTCCGGGTTATTAATACATCCGAAGTATCTTCTGCCTTTTTTGGTTTTCTTTAGTACAATGTCTTTTCCGCATCTTGGACAGGCAATGCCGATTTTTTCAAAATAGGGTTTGGCATTGCGGCATTCGGGGAAACCGGAGCACGCCTGGAAACGGCCATGGGGTCCGTATTTGATGTACATGGGTCTGCCGCAGAGTTCACAGTCTTCCCCGGAATATTCCTCTTTTACCTTTACCTCTTCCAGTTCCTTTTCCGCCCTGATAACGGCATCGTTTAAATCGGGATAGAAGTTCTCAATGATGGTCTTCCATTTGACATTTCCTTCTTCCACTCCGTCAAGAAGCATCTCCATATTTGCCGTAAAATTCACATCCACAATGGTGGGAAAGGCTTCTTTCATAATCTGGTTTACCACTTCTCCCAGTTCTGTCACATACAGATTCTTATTCTCTTTAATAATGTATCTTCTTGCCAAAATGGTGGTAATGGTGGGTGCATAGGTACTGGGTCTTCCTATGCCAAGCTCTTCTAACATCCGAACCAGGGAAGCTTCGGTATATCTTGCCGGAGGCTGGGTAAAATGCTGTTTTTCCTCCAATTTTTTTATGGAAAGTACACTTCCCTTTTCCAGATTCTGCAAAAGCACATTGGATTCT
>CAZDAT010000037.1:0-14308 GCA_964503695.1 uncultured Lachnospiraceae bacterium | reverse complement strand
CCCGAAAATAAAGGTTTTTAAAGAAAAAATAGGTAGTAAATTTGACACTACCCAATAACAAAAGGGGGTTATTCTATGAATATTTTAGTAATTAATTGCGGAAGTTCATCTTTAAAATATCAGTTTATTGACAGCTCCAGCGAAACGGTTCTGGCAAAGGGACTTTGTGAGAGAATCGGCATTGACGGAAGTGCCATCACTCATCAGAAAGCAGGAGGCGGGAAGACAAAGACCCTGGTTCCCATGACAAATCATACGGATGCCGTTAATCTGGTCATTGGAAAATTAACGGATGAAACGGAAGGTGTTATTAAATCTTTAGCAGAAATTGATGCCGTAGGACATCGTATGGTTCATGGCGGGGAAGAATTTGCAGGCTCCTGTGTCATTACCGAAGAAGTCATGAAAGCTGTGGAATCCTGCAATGATCTGGCACCGCTTCATAATCCTGCAAACCTGATAGGGATTGCAGCCTGTAAGGAAGTCATGCCGGAAGTTCCCATGGTAGGTGTGTTTGATACCGCTTTTCACCAGACCATGCCGAAAAAAGCTTATTTATACGGGCTTCCTTATGAATACTATGAGAAATATAAAGTAAGAAGATATGGCTTCCATGGAACCAGTCACGATTTTGTATCGAAAAGGGCGGCTGAGATTCTTGGAAAAGACAGAAAAGATTTAAAAATCATCGTTTGCCATCTGGGAAATGGTGCTTCCATTACCGCGGTAAAAAATGGAGAATCGGTAGATACTTCCATGGGACTTACTCCTTTGGAGGGTCTGATTATGGGAACCAGAAGCGGGGATTTAGACCCTGCCATTGTAACCTTCCTGGCTGAAAAAGAAGGAATCAGTGCGGAAGAAGTGATAGACATCTGCAATAAAAAATCAGGAGTTTTGGGTCTTTCCGGTGGATTCTCCAGCGATTTCAGAGATTTGGCACAGGCTGCCGAAGAAGGAAATGAAATGGCGGCCACTGCACTGGAAGCTTATGCTTACAGGGTAGGAAAATATATCGGTGCTTATACCGCAGCCATGAACGGTGTGGACGTTATCTGCTTTACCGCAGGTGCGGGGGAAAATAATGCCGAAGTAAGAGCTCTCATCGGTCAGTATATCGGATATCTTGGAACCAATATTGACCCGGAGAAAAATAAGACCCGGGGAGAAGAAATCATTCTTTCCGATGAAGGAAGCAGGGTAGTAACCATGGTAGTTCCTACCGATGAAGAAATGGCGATTGCCAGAGAAACCGTACGTTTAATAAAATAGAGAAACCTTCACATGAGGCTGTCGTATTAGGATAATGGTTCATAACAAACAGCATTGTGTACATCTAAAACTTTTTGTATTGCTGAAAGGTATTTTATTTGTACAAAATGCTGTTCTTCTTCAACACAATATTTTAATATGGCAGCTTTTTTATACGTAACAGAAAGTCCATACATTATTCCCGGAAAGGTTATGTTTTCTGCCGTAGGAGAGTATCTCGACGAAGTAATCGTGGAAATCGCTATATTCGTTCCAGAGAGAAGCCTGTGTGGATTTTTCTTTCGTTTCTTTGGTTTGTTGTTTGTTTTCTGTGTACATTTAATATCACCCCTAACTGTTATAATTAGTATAAGTTCTAATTGTGAACCCTGTGTGTAGAGATTCTGAAAAGAATCCCGACTTTTATTAATATATTCTTAAAGGAAAAGAAAAATACCATGAAAATTCAAATGCCGGAAGATGTAAAATATATCTTGGAACAATTAAATAAAGAAGGATATGAAGCTTATGCCGTTGGCGGATGCGTAAGGGATTCCATTTTGGGAAGGGTGCCGGATGACTGGGATATCACCACCTCAGCGAAACCGGAAGAAATAAAAAGAATCTTTTCAAAAACCATTGATACGGGAATCGAACATGGAACCGTAACCGTAATGCTTCATCATACCGGGTATGAGGTGACCACCTACCGGATTGATGGGGAATACGAGGACAGCCGCCATCCGAAGGAGGTTGTGTTTACCTCTGATTTGCTGGAGGATTTGAAACGCAGGGATTTTACCATCAATGCCATGGCATATAATCATATGGAAGCTAAGAACGGTAATGGAAAAGAAGAAAAAGGGAGATACCAGGGGCTGGTAGATGCTTTTGGCGGTGTGGAGGATATTAAGGAAAAAATCATCCGCTGTGTGGGAAATCCAGGGGAGCGGTTTGAAGAAGATGCACTCCGCATGATGCGGGCGGTTCGTTTTTCAGCCCAGTTGGGATATGAAATAGAAGAAGAAACGGCAAACGCAATAAAAATACTTTCTCCGAATTTAAAGAAAATCAGTGCAGAAAGAATCCAGGTGGAATTTACAAAGCTGTTGGTTTCTGACCATCCTGATTATTTAAAAAAAGCATATGAACTGGGTCTGACGAAGGTTTTCTTTCCGGAATTTGATGATGCCATGGAGACAAAACAGCAAAATCCCCATCACAGATACAGTGTGGGCGAGCATATGCTTCATTCCCTGGAATATGTAAGAAAAGATAAGGTACTTCGTCTTACCATGATTCTTCATGATATCGCAAAGCCCGTGACACGTAAGATGGGAGAAGATGGTGTGGAGCATTTTTACGGACATCCTGAAAAAGGAGAGGAAATGGCACGTAAAATCCTTAGAAGACTCCGTTTTGACAATGATACCATAGGGAAAGTATGTAAACTGGTAAAATATCATGATAAAAGAATTGCTTTAAAAGAAAAGAACCTGCGGAAACTGATGGTGGAAACAGGACCGGAGCTTTTTCCTTTACTTTTAGAGGTAAAAGAAGCCGATATGCTGGCACAAAGCACTTATCAAAGAGAGGAAAAAGAGAACGACTTAAAAACACTCAAGGAAATGTATCAGAAGATTTTGCAGAATGGTGACTGTCTTAGCTTAAAAGAACTAGCCATAACCGGAAGTGACCTGATTGCACTGGGGATGAAACCGGGAAAAGAGCTGGGGCAGGTTCTGCAGAAAGCCTTTTACTATGTATTGGAAAATCCGGAAAAAAACAACCGGCAGGAGCTGCTTAAATTTATAGGACAATAAAAATCACTAACACGGCAGGGAAACAAAGCAGTCATATTCTTTTTGCCCCATTCATAGGATAAGATATAATAACTGGTCCGGGAATGTGGAGGGAATAATGGTGAATGACAGAGCACTTGCCGTCTTAGAAAAATATGACATAGAGGTGCTTCGTTCCTGGAAAGGGCGGGGCGCCATTCTATGTGAAACGAAAACAGGTATTAAAATTTTAAGAGAATATAAAGGAAGCACGGAAAGGCTTTCTGTCCAGAAAAAGCTTCTGGATAAAATTGAAGAAAGAGGTTTTTTAAATAAAGAAAGAATCCTTCTTACCAGGGAGGGAGAAGAGCTTGTAAAGGATGAGGACAATAATACGTATCATCTGAAAGAATATTGCGTCGGAAGGGAATGCAGCTTAAAGGAAAGTACAGAAAGCGGCAAAGTAATAGAAAATCTTGCCCTGTTACATAATGCCATGGAGCTGCCGGAATTTGTAAAGGAAGAAAGCTTTCGTTCCTTTTCCTTATTGGAAGAATTCGAGAAGCATAACAGGGAGCTTAGAAAAGTAAGAAAATACCTGAAGGAAAAGAAACAAAAAAACGAGTTTGAATATTTTCTGTATCAGAATTATAATCCGTTTCTGGAAAAGGCGGAAAAGGTTCTTGAAGAAGTAAAAACCCTTCCGGAATTGTTTTCCGTGGAAAAGCTACAGAAAAAAGGAAGTATCTGCCATGGGGATTTCCAGCACCATAATACAATACTGACGGAGGGGCAGGTATATTTTATTAATTTTGATAAGTATATTCTGGATAATCCCATGAGGGATTTATGTCTTTTCTTCCGTAAAATGATGGAAAAGAATAACTGGTCCATGGAAATGGCACAGTATGCGTTAAAAAAATATCAGACACAAAGACCGATTCCGGAAGAAGACCGATACCAGTTATATTACAGACTCAGTTATCCTGAAAAATTCTGGAAGCTGGTAAATTTTTATTATAATACTCCCAAGGTATGGATACCTGCAAAAAATACGGAAAAACTGGAGAAAATGTTAAAACAGGAAGAAGCAAAAAATCTGTTTTTAGAGTGGAATTTGAGAGAATGGGTATTGCAAAAAGGGAAAGCCGGTAATTATAATAGGGAATAAGAATAATATAAGAACGGAGAAAATATGTACAAAAGCAGATTACCTAAAAAAATACTTCTTATTTTCAGCCTGCTGGCATTCACCCTGCTTGCAGCCTGCAATGGGGAAAAGATACAGGAAACAGAGAGTGTGCAGGAAGAAATAGTAAAGATTGCTCCCGGGGCATATGACAGCGAAGATACCGCCATTGTGATTTCAAAGCAGGAAAAATCCAAAAAAATAACTTTTTTTAATCTGACGAAAAAAAAGAATTATACCTTAAATTATGACGGAACCACAAAGTTTATGGATAAGTACGGCTCTGCCATTGTGGCAGGACAGCTGGAAGAGGGAGAAATTGCAGATATCCGGTTTTTAAAGGGTGAAAAAATGCTGACCTCCCTTACGGCTTCCTCAGAGGTCTGGACTATGAACGATATCTCGAAATATGAACTGGATTTAACTTCCGGCAGAATGAAAATTCTGGATGAATATTATACCTTTGATGAGAATACGGTAGTTATTTCTGATGGAAAACAGGCAGATTTTCTGGATATCAATGCCTGGAGCAGCCTTAAGATAAAAGGAAAAGACCATAAGATTTATAGTATCAGCATTGAGAAGGGGCATGGATATCTCCGGCTTGCAAATGAAGAATATTTCATTGGCGGCTGGATTGAGGTAGGTCAGAAGATTATACAGAAAATAGAAGAAGATATGCTTCTGACGGTTCCGGAGGGAGCTTATGAAGTATACGTATCCCATGATGGAATTGAAGGTACAAAAGAAGTACAGATAAACCGTAATGAAGAAACACTTTTAGATGTGGGAGATTTGAAAAAGGATGACCTGATAAAATATGGTACCCTTATCTTTACCGTAGAGCCTGCAGGAGCGAAGGTGTATATTGACGGAAAACTGACCGATACTTCAAGAACGGTGAAGGCAACCTATGGACTGCACCAGATTATGGCAAAGGCAGAAGGCTATGAGACGGTGGTACAGTATATCCGCGTGACGGAAAATAATGCTAATGTTGCCATTACCCTGGATGAAGAAAAAGAGTATTCCGTTTCCGAAAATTCGGTAAGCTCCCAGGTGACACAGCTGCCGGCTTCGGGTTCTTCTGTCAGCCAGAATACCACAGGGACAAAGGAAGATGGATCCGGCACCACGGACACGGATACTTCCGTTTCCGGTTCTGATACAACCTCTTCTTCTATCAGCACAGGATATAAGGTAACCATTGTCGAGCCGGAAGGGGCAGAGGTATATGTGAACGGCAATTATATAGGGATTATTCCGGCAAGCTTTCCCAATAAAGTAGGAAGCTATGAGATTGTTGTCAGAAAAAGCGGTTATACAACCAGAAGCTATTCGATTCAGGTGGAGAATGAGAATCAGGACATAAGCTTTTCGTTTTCCGAGCTGACACCAATGGAATAAAAAACAACTGGAGAATTGCAGGGATAACGGCTATAAATGCGGATATTTCAAGGAAAATGGGCAAAAATAACTTGACAAGCAATATAAAAGAGATTATATATAGATGTAGACGTTTTTTGGCGTACTAACAGTAAGTTAGAGGAGGAGTTCACAAATGAACAAAACAGAATTAGTAGCAGCTATGGCTGAACAGGCTGGATTATCTAAAAAAGATGCAGAAGCAGCTTTAAAGGCATTTACAGATGTAGTAGCAAATGAATTAAAAGCAGACGGAAAAGTACAGTTAGTTGGATTTGGTACTTTTGAAGTTTCCGAAAGAGCAGCAAGAGAAGGAAGAAATCCTCAGACTGGTGAAACCATGACTATTGCAGCTTCTAAGGCTCCTAAATTTAAAGCAGGAAAAGCTTTAAAGGATTTAATTAACGCATAAGCTGATTCATGATGAATATCAAGGGGGAGGTGCTTCGCAATAAGGTGCGGCACCCCTTTTTTGTTTTGGCTTTATGTAAAAAAAGGAAAAGTGAAAATGAGATTAGATAAATATTTAAAGGTTTCACGACTGATAAAAAGAAGAACGGTTGCAAATGAAGCCTGTGACGCAGGAAGAGTTCTGGTAAATGACAAGCCTGCGAAAGCATCAGTGAATGTAAAGAAGGGCGATATTATTGCGATTCAGTTCGGCAATAAAGAAGTGAAAGTGGAAGTTCTTGACGTACAGGAAACCGTAAAAAAAGAAGAAGCAAAGGAACTCTTCCGTTATCTGTAATATTTTAAGATATGCCTTCATATGATTAAGAGAAATAACTTATATGGGGAGAATGTGTGGAAGAGTTAAATACGATAAATAAAAACCAGCATAAAATGATAATGTTAAACCGTAAAAACTGTTCTCTGACAGGCATTGTGGATGTGGTTGCTTTTGATGAAAAAGAAGTGATACTGGAAACTCAGATGGGGACTCTTTTAATTAAGGGAGAAGATTTACATATAAAACGCCTTACCCTGGAGCATGGAGAAGTGGATGTGGATGGAAGGATAGATTCCTATATTTATTCGGGACAAAAAGAGGCGGCAGAAAGAAATGAATCCTTTTTTGCCAGACTGTTTCGATAAAGGGCATCCATGGTATCGAGTGTATATTGGGAATGGCAGTTTTTATTATTAAGCATCCGAATGGGAATCAGGCTGGTTCTTATCTATGACGGAATTCGGATATTCCGTATGATAGTGCTTCATCATCATTTTTTTGTGTCTCTGGAGGATTTGCTTTTCTGGAGCTATGCCACCATTGTCATCTTTGAGATGCAGTTACAACAAAGTGACGGCGTGTTAAGGGGCTTTTCCATCCTGGGAATGCTGGCAGGTATGTTATTATATCATAAGCTGCTTGGAGAATTTTTGCTCCGGCTGTCTGAAAAAGGGATTTTGTTTCTGAAAAGATGGTTGACTGGGATAAAAAAACTGTTTAAGATGAAATTATGTAAGCAAAGGGAAAGAAAAGCATATAACAGGAGTGAACATGAAAAAACACAGAATCCGGGTGAGAAAGAAAAAACAAAATAGTCTGGCAATGTTATTGGTCATTATGGTGGTGCTTACCATGATGATCGTAGTAGCGGTGGATAATCACCAGCTAAAAGAAAAGCTTGCAGAATATCAGGAAAAAGAAAAGACACTGACGGAACAGATAGAAGCGGAAAAAGAAAGAACGGAAGAAATTGAAGAGTTTGAAAAATATACGCAGACCAAAAAATACATAGAAGATGTGGCCAGGGAAAAATTAGGACTGGTATATGAAGATGAAATTATCATACAGACAGATGAGGACTAAAAAGTTGTAAATTTATTTGCAACTTTTTTGTTTTCCCCACCACCCTTTGACAAATATTTTAAAAAAAGAAGTGTATAATCCTTCCCATATAAAATGCAAGTATCTGTCATGGGAGGAGAAGTCATGATGCAAAAAGCCATGTTTAAAGAAGATAAGACACCGCTTTGGTTACAATATGAAAAGAGAAGGGTAAGGGAATGTGCAGGAACTTTACATAATCTGGCAAGTGCGTTTTTGACAGAAGAGGAAGAACAACCGGAGGAAGAAAAAAACAGGCAGAATTTATTTTTAAAAAGACGGTTAAAAGAGGACAGGGTATTGGTTGCAGACCATTTAAAAGAAATGGCGAATCTGATGCAAGAGGTATCGGAAGAAAAAGTAAGACTTATCCGTCTTGATGGGAAAAGACAAAAGCAGATGGCAAAAATGCTTTTTTTGGAAGGACTGGTCCTGGAAGATTTTTATATGCTGGAAAAAGAAGATAAAAGAAAAGAAATTCTTTTGCGGATTTATCAAAACAATCTTTCGGGAAAAACGAAATATTATACCACAGAGGAAGTGGCAGCTTTTTTGTCTGTATTTTTAAATTTAAGACTGGTTCCATCCGGGAATACCCCCTTTTTTATTATGGACAAGCCTGAAAATTTCTGTTTTGAAGAAGATACCAGATATATGGTGTTAACAGGTTTTGCAAAGATGACCAAGCAGGGAGAAAAAATCTCCGGGGATAATTATGTGTTTTTTGAGTCCCCGGATAAGAAATTTCATGGAATCCTGTCCGATGGCATGGGATCCGGTGAGAGGGCATGTGAAGAAAGTGAAGTAGTGGTTGATTTGGCAGAACGCTTTCTGGAGGGTGGTTTTTCACAGGAGCTGACGGCAAAAATGATTAATGATACACTTTTGGTAAGCGGCGAGGGGAAAAATATGTCTACGCTGGATTTGTGCAGTATCGATTTATATACCGGAAATGCCCGGTTTTTAAAGGTAGGTGCAGCATATGGAATGTTAAAAAGAGATGGTTATGTGGAAAAGATTCCCTCTATCAGTCTGCCGTTAGGTGTATTTTACGAGCTGGAAATGAATGAATACAAAAAGCAGCTTCTTGACGGGGATTATGTATTTTTGTTTAGTGATGGGATTTTAGATTATTTTTGCGGAGAAGAGGGAGAAACCTTTTTGAAGGAGACCATTGCGGGAATTTCTTACAAACGGCCCTCGGAAATGGCAGGCTATATTATGAAGCATGCCATAGCCGCATCCAAAGGGAATATAAAGGATGATATGACGGTTTTGGTCATGGGAATCTGGGAAAATATCCCGCAGGATTGATTTTGTGTGTTTTGTTATGATACTATTGAATGCAGAGTCTGCTAAGAAAGATAAAGGAAACGTAGGAAAATATGGTTTCAAAAGTAATGGATTTCATGGAAAAATATCATATGATATCGGAGGGTGATCTGGTGGCAGCAGGAGTGTCCGGAGGGGCAGATTCCTTATGCCTTCTTTTCATGCTTTTGGAATACAGGAAGAAAGTGCCCTTCGGGCTGGTTGTGGTGCACGTGAATCATCTTATTCGAGAGGATGCTTCGCGGGATGCTGAATTTGTGAAAAAAATATGTGAAAAAGAAAACCTTCCTTTTTATTTAAAAGAGGCAAAGGTAAAAGAGATAGCCAGACAGGAACATCTGTCGGAGGAAGAGGCAGGAAGAAAAGTCCGGTATGAAGCTTTTGAAGAAGCCCTGAAGCTGTATGGAAACAGTGCCGGGAAACAAAAGATTGCCGTAGCACACCAGAAGGGTGACTGTGCGGAAACGATGCTTTTTCACCTGTTTCGGGGAACCGGGATTTATGGAATGGCAGGAATAGCCCCGGTTAATGGAAAGATTATCCGCCCTTTGCTTCTTCTGGACAGAAAGGAAATTGAAGAATTTTTAAAGCAGAGAAATCAGAAATGGTGCATAGATTCCACCAACGAAGAAGATACTTATACCAGAAATAAAATCCGGCATCATATTCTGGATTATGCCACGAAAGAGATTAATGAAAAATCCGTACAGCATATTGCCGGGGCTGCTTTGCAGATGACACTTTTACGGCAGTATCTGGAGGGTGAGATAGAAAAAATGGCATCCATGATTGCAAAGGTATCTGAAAACGGCGTAGAAACAGATATTGAAAAGTGGAAAACCTATCCGCCATTTTTACAAAGCCAGTTTTTGTTGTGGGCTGTCAACCAAGCTGCCCCCGGAAGGAAGGATATTTCTGAGGAGCATATTCTGGCGATGAAAAACCTGATGGAAAAAACGGGCAGTAAGCATCTGGATTTACCCCTGAACCTGGAAGCGGTAAAAGAATACGATGTTTTGTGGATAAGAAGAAAAGAAACGAAGCAGGATGTGGATTTTAAGGAACGGACACTGCATAAAGAGGGAGAATATCTTCTGGAAGATGGAAGTGTTCTGGAAATTTCCATTTTAGATGCCGCACAGGTAGAAAGAATTGAAGAAAAAAGATATACGAAATACTTTGATTATGATAAAATAAGTAGTTGTCTGAGCTTGCGTCTGAGACGGGCGAAGGATTATCTCACCATCAATGATAAAGGACAGAAAAAATCATTAAAGGAATATTTTATTCATGAAAAGATACCCTCGCAGGTTCGCTCCAAAACCCCTCTGATAGCAGATGAAAATCATATTTTGTGGGTTGTGGGATATCGTATCAGCGCATATTATAAAGTAACGAAGGAAACAAAAAAAATCGTACAAATGACCTTACGGAGGAAGGAACATGGCAGAAAGAATTAGTGTATTGTTATCCGAAGAAGAAGTGGATAAAAGAATTCAGGAAATTGGAAAAGAGATTACAAAGGAATACGAAGGAAAAACCCTTCATCTTATCTGTGTATTAAAGGGCGGAGTTTTCTTTATGTGTGAGCTTGCAAAAAGAATCGAGATTCCTGTAACGATGGATTTCATGGCAATCTCAAGCTATGGGGATGACACCAAATCCAGCGGTATTATCAGAATCGTAAAAGACCTCGACCAGTCCATTACGGGAAAGGATGTGTTAGTGGTGGAAGATATTGTGGATTCCGGAAGAACCTTAAGCTATCTGTTGGAAATGTTAAAGGATCGGAAACCAAACAGCCTGAAGTTATGTACCCTGTTGGACAAGCCGGACAGAAGAATTACAGATGTAAAAGTGGATTATACCGGTTTTAAGATTCCGGATGAGTTTGTGGTAGGTTATGGATTGGATTATGCACAGAAATATAGAAATCTTCCTTACATCGGGATTGTGCATTTAGATGAGGAATAATCAGGAGGTTTTTTGTGGGTAAAAACGGAAAAGGATTTAATATAAGCTTCTTTCTGGTTTTGGGATTTTTGCTGCTTATGATGTATGTCGGTAACATGAACGTTCAGGAAGAGGTTTATACCAATGGAAATTTGATAACGGATTTGACAGAAGGGAATGTAAATAGTGTTACCATTCAGCCCAACGAACAGACCCCGACAGGTTCTGCAAGAGTCTGGTTAAACGGCGGGGTAAGTAAGACACTGTATGTTACGGATGTGAATGAATTACAGGATACCCTGGCTGATTATGGGATTGACCCGGTGGTAAAAGACGTTCCAAAAGAAAGCTGGTTTTCGGAATATGGAATGAGCCTGCTTTTGGCTCTGGGAGTCGGAATGCTGGTTCTTTATATGATGAACGGACAGGCCGGAGGCGGCGGTAATGCCAAAATGATGAACTTTGGCAAGAGCTGTGCCAAAATGACAAACGGATATGACAAGATTAATTTAGACAGTGTTGCAGGATTAAAAGAAGAAAAAGAAGAACTGGAAGAAATTGTGGAATTCTTAAAAGAGCCGGGAAAATTTACAAAAGTAGGAGCAAGGATTCCGAAGGGTGTTTTACTGGAGGGACCTCCCGGAACAGGTAAGACACTGCTTGCAAAAGCCGTAGCCGGAGAAGCCAATGTTCCTTTCTTTAGTATTTCCGGTTCAGATTTTGTGGAAATGTTTGTTGGTGTAGGGGCATCCAGAGTAAGGGATTTGTTCGAGGATGCCAAGAAAAATGCACCCTGTATTGTATTTATTGATGAAATTGATGCGGTAGCAAGAAGACGCGGAACCGGTATGGGCGGCGGACATGACGAAAGAGAACAGACCTTAAACCAGCTTCTGGTTGAAATGGACGGGTTTGGAGTGAATGAAGGTATTATTGTGATGGCGGCTACCAACCGCGTGGATATCTTAGACCCTGCCATTTTAAGACCGGGGCGTTTTGACCGTAAAGTTACGGTAGGAGTTCCTGATGTGGGAGGAAGAGAAGAAATCTTAAAAGTCCATGCAAAGAATAAGCCTCTGGGTGAGGATGTGGACTTAAAACAGATTGCACAGACCACGGCAGGCTTTACCGGAGCTGATTTGGAGAACCTTTTAAATGAAGCGGCAATCCAGGCGGCAAAAGAGGATAGGGCATACTTAAAACAGGAGGATATCCGCAAATCTTTTATTAAGGTGGGAATCGGTGCTGAGAAGAAGAGCCGTATTGTCAGCCAAAAAGATAAAGAAATCACGGCATACCATGAAGCAGGCCATGCCATTCTGTTCCATGTGCTTCCTGATGTGGGTCCGGTGTATACCGTGTCCATTATTCCTACGGGAGTCGGGGCGGCAGGCTATACCATGCCTCTTCCCGAAAAAGATGAAATGTTTATGACAAAGAAGAGAATGCTCCAGGAAATTAAAGTTTCCCTGGGCGGCCGTATTGCAGAAGAGATTATCTTTGATGATATTACTACAGGAGCCTCCAGTGATATTAAAAAAGCGACCCAGACGGCCAGAAAGATGGTGACCCGCTATGGAATGTCAGAGAATATCGGCGTGATTAATTATGATGATGACGGGGATGAAGTATTTATCGGAAGAGACCTTGCACATGCCAAGAGCCACAGTGAATATATCAATGGTGAGATTGACAAGGAAGTAAAGACCATCGTGGATGAATGCTACAGGGATGCCAGAAGGATTATTCTTGAATACAGGGATGTACTGGAAAAATGTGCCAGACTTTTAATAGAAAAGGAAAAGATTTCCAGAGAAGAATTTGAAGAGCTGTTTGTGCAAAATTAACAAAAACGAATGATGAAAATTGTAAAGTTTGTGCAAGCTTTGCATTTACCATTTTGGGGTGCTCTGCTATTATACTACTTGTAACCCCCCAATACATTATATAGTTTTTTGCTATACCCCATAAGAAAGAAATACCTTCTCTAAGAAGGACAGCAATCCCCTTGCTGTCCTTTTTTCCTGCCTTTTTTTCTTTATAAATTCCCTTTTTTCGACTTTCTTTACGGTTGCGTAAATAGAAGTTTTTTCTTATAATAGGTATGGTTTAAATGCAAAATGGAAACGAGGATATTATATGCCTGATTTAAAAAGTCTCACCAGGAGAGAACAACAGCATTATTATATGAACAGTATGCGGCCAATCCTGGATAAAAATGCTTTATACAGTGATACAACAGAGGAATATTTACTGCCGGCAGAACCCAACCCTTATACAGAGATTGTTGTCCGGTTCCGTGCGGCAAAAAATAATATTGACCATGTTTATTTTGTCTGCAAGGGACAAAAGTACATGATGTTAAAAGCATATTCTGATGATTTGTTTGATTTCTATGAAATGGAATATCAGTTGGATAATGAAAAGCTTACTTATTATTTTGAGGTCAAGGCTGGCCAGCTTACCTGTTATTTTGATATGCGGGGCGTGGCGAAAAAAGCAGAGAAGGATTATGAATTTGTAGTCATTCCCGGATTTAAGACACCTAAATGGGCAAAGGGAGCTGTTATTTACCAGATTTATGTGGACCGTTTCTGTAACGGAGATAAATCAAATGATGTGCTGACCAATGAATACCGGTATATCGGAGAAAAAGTACAGCATATCGATGACTGGTATCAGAATCCGTCACCCATGGATGTAAGAAATTTTTATGGCGGAGATTTGCAGGGAGTTATGGATAAGCTGGATTATCTGCAGGATTTGGGGATTGATGCGATTTATTTTAATCCTTTGTTTGTATCTCCTTCCAATCATAAATATGATATCCAGGATTATGATAATATTGACCCCCATATTGGAAAAATCGTATATGACGAGGGGGAACTGCTTCGTGATGACCAGACGGAGAATAAGGATGCAAGCCGTTATATTAACCGGGTCACAGACAGGAGAAATCTGGAAGCCAGTAATCAGTTGTTTATAAATCTTGTGGAAGAGGCTCATAAACGTGGTATCAAGGTGATTATTGACGGTGTTTTTAATCATTGTGGTTCTTTTAATAAATGGATGGACAGGGAAAGGATTTATGAAAATGCTTCCGGTTACGAAAAAGGGGCATATGTAGATGAAAACAGTCCTTATCATGACCATTTTCATTTCTTTGAAGATAAAAACTGGCCTTATAATGGAAATTATGACGGATGGTGGGGACATGATACCCTTCCAAAGCTGAATTATGAAAAGTCCAGGGCTTTGTATGATTATATTTTATATATCGCAAGAAAATGGGTTTCCCCTCCTTTTAATGCTGATGGCTGGAGACTGGATATGGCAGCAGATTTGGGACATTCACCGGAATTTAACCATAAATTCTGGAGGGATTTTCGAAGAACTGTAAAATCCGCAAATCCCAATGCCCTGATTTTAGCGGAACATTATGGAGATACTACCGAATGGCTGCAGGGAGACCAGTGGGATACGGTTATGAACTATGATGCTTTCATGGAGCCGATTACCTGGTTTTTAACAGGAATGCAGAAGCAC
>CAZDAT010000036.1:0-14328 GCA_964503695.1 uncultured Lachnospiraceae bacterium | reverse complement strand
GAATCAGAGTGATGGTAGAATCTTTTAAAGAATTAAATGTAGCCAAAGAAAAGGTAATTCAAAAATTAATCGAAAAATATGCCATGACATTTGAAGAAAGTTCGGCAAAAGTAAGTTTATACTGGTAAAGGGGAAAGATGGATTTAGACAGGATAATGAAGAAAAACGAGAAAGGTGAGGAGGTATACGATATGTGTCAGGCATTTGAGGATTATAAGGAAGAGGGAAGACTTGAGGGAAGAAGCGAGGGAGAAATTTCAGCATTCAGACATTCAATTGAAAAAGTAATGAAAAAAATGCAGATGACATTTGAAGAAGCAGCAGAATTTTTAGAACTACCGAAAACAGAACAGAAGAAACTTCAGATATTAATGTAACAAAATCAGGATAATCTTAGGAATTTCTAAAAAATGTAAAAAAGAGATTGTCCTGCTATAAAGAGTTTTGAAGAAAAGCAGAGATTGTAAAATTTGTTTTGAAACAAAGGTGCCCAAAACCGCTGTCTTGAAAAAAGTATGCAGTGATGATAAAATGGACATATTAATTGAAAAAATATTTTTATCATAGAAGTTAAAAGGGAGTACAAGGTATGGAGAAAAAAATAATTGTAACGGGATGCAATGGCCAGCTGGGAAGGGCAGTGAATCAGTTTTATGCAGGCAGAGAGGATATCAGCTTTGTAAATACAGATGTGGATGAACTGGATATCTCTGATATTGATGCAGTTATGGCACTGGCAAAAGAGGTAAACCCTTATGCGATTGTAAACTGTGCGGCTTATACAGCGGTAGATGCCTGTGAGACAAATCGTGAGCTGGCATTTAAGGTAAATACTATTGGTGCAAGAAATCTGGCAATCGCAGCACAGGAAACAGGGGCAAAGCTTGTACATGTTTCCACAGATTATGTTTTTGATGGTACAAAACAGGGAGCATATTATGAAACAGACCCTACCGGACCAAGAAGTGTGTATGGTGCGACAAAAGAAGCCGCAGAGAAAATGGTAAAAGAATTTTGTAACAGGCATTTTATTCTACGTACTGCGTGGCTTTATGGGGATGGTAAGAATTTTGCGAAAACCATGCTTCGAATTGCAGAAAATAACAATAAAGTACGTGTAGTGTGTGACCAGATTGGAACACCAACCAGTACGGCGGAATTGACCAAAGGAATAGATTCCCTGCTTTTTAGTGATAATTATGGACTTTTCCATGCTACCTGTGAAGGACAGTGTTCATGGGCAGATTTTGCCAAGGAAGTTTTCCGGCTTGCAGGAAAAGAGATGGAAGTGGAAGAGGTAACCACGGCACAGTATCTGGCAGATTTCCCTCAGCAGGCATTAAGACCGGCGAATTCTGTTCTGGAAAATTATATGTTTAAGATGACCAACGGCTATATGTTTGCAAGCTGGGAAGATGCCATTAAAGAATATATGAAAACGTTAGTATAAAGCAAAAGAATTAAAAATATATCATAAGGAGATAGATATGGAGAAGTCTTTTGGAAAAGAAAATAAAAAATGGATTTGCCTTATGATAGCGATTATGATGTTGCAGCTTGTTGTGGCATCATATTTTTGTATTCAGAAACAAGGCTTTCATTACGACGAATATTATTCATACTATTCATCGAATGTAACCTATGGCCTGGCTGTGGGGGACAGGCAATGGAAGGATGTGGCTGAAATAAGAAGTGAATTTCAGGTACAAAACAAGGAACAATTCCGTTATGGCATGGTAAAAACCATGCAAAGCTTTGATGTACATCCGCCACTGTATTATATGATATTACACACCATTTGTTCTTTCTTTCCCGGGATTTTTTCAAAATGGTCCGGACTGGGACTGAATCTGTTTCTGTTTGCACTTTGTTATGGCGTATTGGGTTATATTGCCTATCATGTGTTTCATAAAAATAAAATGCTGACTGCGGTTACCTGTCTTTTATTTGGTTTTCAGAGTGGAGTATTGAGCGGAATTACATTCATCCGAATGTATATGCTGCTGACTTTCTGGTGCCTGATGCTGATAGCATGGCATATCCCTGTCTGGGAAAAGGGGATACGGCTAACACTGAAAAATTCATGTGTGTTGTTTTTGCTGGTCATTCTTGGATTTCTGACACATTACTACTTTGCAGTATTTTTATTTTTTCTGGCGGCTTATAATTGCCTTTATCACTGGTGGGTCAGAAAAGATTTGAAAAGCAGTATCTGTTATGGGTGTGTCATAGTTTCCGGTATGCTGGCGGCAATTATTTATTATCCGGCATGCCTTAGCCATATTTTCAGAGGATATCGGGGAACGGAAGCAACCAGTGCCTTCTTTGATGCAGGAAACACCATAGACAGAATCCGGTTTTTTGCGGGTCTGATGAATGACTCTGTGTTTGGAAAAGGCTTGTGGCTCGGAGTACTGACAGCAGTGATTCTGGCGGTTACCCTGGGGTATCTGCAAAAAGGCATAAAAAAAGAAAATCTGAAAGCTTTCTGGTCTGGGAATCAGGGACTGGTTCAGATAGCTTTTGTAACCACAGGGTATTTTCTGGTGGTAGCAAAGACGGCTCTTTTAAATGCGGAAGAAGCCAACCGGTATGAGTTGCCTGTATATGGCTTTTGTATGCTTCTGATGATTGCAATTATTTATCATCTTGGTACAGGGCTTATTAAGGCGGGACAGGCGAAGGGCGAAATGGAAAACAAACTGGTTCGTGTAATGAAAAGCATGGGAATCTTTTTGGTCGTCATTATGTTGGGATTTCAGTTAATGTCGCTAAAACAGGGAAATGTGCAGTTTTTATATTCCGGGGATTTGGAAAATGTACAGTGGGCGAAAGAACACGAAAAGAGTACCATTGTATATTTGTATAATCCCAATAATACCTGGATGATATGGGATGAAGCAGAAGAACTGATGCAGTATGAGGAAATTTATTTTGTAAATCTTCAGAATGAAGCCCCACTGGAGGATGGGAAGCTTTTAGATGCAGAAGAAATTTACGTGTATACTTCCAGAATGGAACAGGCAGAAGAACTTATGGATGAGCTGATAAAAAAGAATCCGGATTTAAACACAAAGGTAAAAATCCGGGAACTGTTATATTGCGATTTATATTATTTGAACTAAAAAAATTACATAATAATAAAAGCAGTAACGATACCAAGTACGGCACCGCAGAAAACCTGCAGCGGGGTATGACCGATAAACTCTTTTAATTGTTTTTCGATGGCGATATCTTTGCCTATATGGGTAAACAGCTCTATCATGTCGTTAAGAACCTTTGCCTGTTTTCCGGCTTCCTGACGGACACCGATGGCATCGTACATTACAACCAAAGAAAAAATAGCAGCCATGGCAAATTCAAAACTGCCGAGACCATATTGAATGGCAGTGGCAGTGCTTAAGGCACATACGGTTGCGGAATGAGAACTTGGCATACCGCCGCCGCCCACCATGCGTTCTGCGACAAAGCTTTTGGTAAGCCATGCATGGATGAAGGTTTTTAAAACCTGTGCGATGACCCAGCCGGAGGCTGAGGAAATTAAAATTTTATTTTGTGTTAATTCTGTAAGAAGGTCCATGTCTTTTCTCCTGTGTTTTGATGGTAACCGGGGCTACAATTAATTTGCCCCATCTATAGAAATAGTATAAAACATTCTGTGAAAAAACAAAAGGATTTTTTGTCGAAAAAAGGAGGTCAAACAGATGTTATCCGTATTATGCAGCTTTCTCTATATTGGGATTACAGCCTGGTGTCTGGGATTTGGTGTAAAGCTGTTGGTAAAAAAGTTTTTTGGATATGAAATGGAAGAAACCACAGGAATTCTGTACGCAGGACTTGGAACGGCAACGGTATATGCAGGTATCTATAGTCTGTTTGCCGGGGTATCACGGAATGCCAATATCGGATTGGTTTTCTTGTGTATTCTGATACTTTTTTTGGGGAAAAAGGAATTTTCAGATTACTGGCAAAAGAAAAAAGTAAACTTAAGCAAAGGAAAACTCTTTCTTTTGATTCTTTTTACACTTTTGTTTTCTTACGGGACAAGCAGGGGGTATCTTCATTTTGATTCCGGCTTATATCATGCCCAGGCTATCCGGTGGATTGAAGAATATGGAGTAGTGCCGGGGCTTGCAAATCTGCACTGCCGGCTTGCTTATAACAGCAGTGCGTTTGTTCTGACGGCTCTTTACAGCATGAAATTTCTTGTAAACCAGTCTCTGCATACGGTGGCAGGATTTATGGCACTCGTTTTGTGCATGAAGGGGCTGGAAGTGGTACAGGTGTTTAAAAGAAAAAAGGTTCTGGTTTCTGATTTTGTAAAAGTAGCCATGCTGTTTTACATTTCCATTATTTTTACGGAAATGGTATCACCGGCATCAGACTATTTTGCCATGCTGTTTTTATTTTACATTGTTCTGACCTGGACAGAACTGGAAGAGAAAAAAGAAAATAATATTACACCTTATGGAATGTTATGTGTTTTGCTGGCGGTAACGGTAACGATTAAGTTATCAGCAGCCATTATGCTTCTTCTGGTTTTAAAACCGGCGGTGGTGTTATTAAAAGAAAAAAGATATGCCCAAATCGGAATATATCTGTTTCTGGGAGTCCTGGCGGTTTTTCCCTATCTTGCCAGAAATGTGATTCTTTCCGGCTGGCTGGTATACCCCTTTCCTGCCATAGACTTATTTTCTTTTGACTGGAAAATTCCCATAGGAGAAGTGCAGTATGATGCCGAAGAGATTAAGGTGTATGCCAAAGGCATGACGGATGTGCTCTTAAAAGATACACCGATAGCCCGGTGGCTTCCGGAGTGGTTTCGTGGATTAAAAGGCTTGGAGAAAATCTGGGTATTAAGCTCTGTGGGAAGTGTTTTTCTTGGGGGATTTATAGGCATATGGGATTTGATTAAAAAGAAAAAAGAACAGTACGGACTTCTTTTTGTGGAAGGAGTTCTGATAGCCGGATATCTGTTCTGGCAGATAGGAACACCCCTTGTGCGTTATGGTTATATTTATATTCTGGCATTTCCCTTCTTTACACTGGGACTTTTGTTTGTCAGACTGTTTGGAAAAAGGGAAAAAAGCTTCCGGCTGTTTGGAGCGGTGTTAATCCTGTTCTTTTGTTATAAAGGAGGAAATCTTTTAGGCAGTATCAGGGAAACGGCAGATCAGAAGTATTATTTAAGACAGATGGATTACATGACACTTTCCTTTGAAAGCTATGAAATAGAGGGTGTTGAATTTTATATTCCCCTGGAAGCGGGACAGATTGGATATGAGAAATTTCCGGCAGTGCCCTATAAACGTTATGATGTAGAATTTCGGGGAAAAGCCATGAAAAACGGCTTCCGGCGAAAATCGGCGAAAAATGGCGAATTTTGACGATGGAAAATAGAAGGGAACGCTGTCCTTTCATGATAAGATAAAAGTATTCTTATGATGCAAAGGAGAAAGAAAATGGAACAGTGTGAAAAAGAAATGCTTGATAAAAAACGCCGCATAACCAGACTGATGCTGGAGCTTGGCATGCCGGCACATTTGCGAGGATATCATTATTTAAGAGAAGCAATCAGTCTGTCAATAGAGGATATGGAACTGGTGGGAAGTGTGACCAAGCTGTTATATCCGGAAATTGCAAAAATGTATCATACAAACAATGAAAAAGTGGAAAGAGCCATACGCAGTGTGATAGAAGTGGGATGGCTGCGGGGAAACGAAGACTTGTTCGAAGAGATTTTCGGATATTCCAGAAGCTGCGGAAAGAAACGGCCTACCAACAGTGAATTTATTGTAGGAGCTGCGGATAAGTTAAGAATGGATGAGTTGTTATAAAAAGAGTATTTTTTGAAGGAAACTTTTGAGCTGATAAGTTTTGATTTCAAGATTTGTAGACCTTTTTTGATAAATATGATATACTTACCCTTGATATATGGCTGAAAGAAGAAAGGCTGCTGTAAGCAGGTAGAGATATGGTAAGTTTAGTATTATTATGGGCTGCTGCGTATCTTTCGGGTATGCTCTTTTGTAAGATAATTGGGGAGAAAGAGACGAGTCAGATGTGGAAGCATCTGATTGGTTTCTTTTTCCTCATTTTTTGTCAGGGCTGTGTCTTCTTTGCCGGACAGCTTTTGGGCTGGAATTTTAACAAAGCAGGAGATACCCTGCTTTGTCTGTATGTTGTGATTTGTGTTGTTGGTATTTTTGTATGCCGGAAAGAATGGATGCAGATGATAAAAGACAGAAAAGGCTTTTCCTTTTCAAGGCTTACCCACAAAAGACATAAGGCATTGTTTTTATGGCTGTTTTTAGGCTTGATATTTGCCGTAGCGGCAAAGGCAGGAATGAGCCGTAACGATGCCATGCTGGAAATTGTGCAGACAACCCTGATGACAGATTCCATGAACCAGTATCATCCGTTTACAAAAGTACCTTTGGAGTCGGGGGTAATCCTGTCAAAAAAAATCATTACCTTACCCTTCTGGTATTCTGTTTTAAGTGTATGGACAGGTTTTGATGCACTGGTAATTGTCCGGATAGTGGGAACTCTGATTACTTTTGTCTTTTCTTTTCTTGCTTTTGGAGAATTAGGTCGTCTGTTGTTTTTTGATGATTTTAGAAAAACCTGGCTTTTGCTGGTTTTCATGGAACTTCTTTATCTGTCCGGAGACTATTATATGGGGGCAGAAGGCTATCGTCAGTTATATTATGGTTATTCGGGCGAGGTGATTACAGTTTCCGTGATACTGCCTTGTGTTATCTGTATGCTGTATCGTTTTCTGGGAAGCTTCTTAAGAAAGGATTTCCCGAAAGAAAAAGAGAAAATTAAGCCCATAAGTCTGATAGCCCAGTTGGGATTGTGTATAAGCTGCTGTTTTTTTCTGACTTCTTATGTATGGGGAGCAGCTTTGATTTTTGCGGCTGCCTGTGTCTGCGTTATCAGTATTATCTGTGCCGGTTTCATCAATCGAAAGCAGGAAGGAGAAAAGAAGCATGAGTGAGACTGTTGAAATGATGCTTTCTTCTTTTCGGGAATGTAAGGAAAGCGGCAGTTATATTCTTTTTTATATTCTGGCATTGGGACTGGGCTTTACTGTCATATGGGAACGCTTTGGGAAAGAAAGGCAAGAGAATAACTGGATGGTGGAAGCGGCCAAAAATAAAATTCAGCTATGGCCTTTTTTATACGGCATTCTTATGTTTGTCCTGATAGTGGGAAATCCGGTTTTTGTATGGCTGTTTCAAAAAATAACTCCGGTTGGCGGTCAGTATTATAAATTATGGTCTTTACTGCTTGGAATATTTATCAGTGCCTATGGAATGGTATGTTTTTTATGTATTTTAAGAGAAAAAAAGCAGAAGCTTTTGTTGTCCGTAGGCTTTGTAATTCTTATCGGTCTGGCAGGAAGCGGTTTCGGAATCCTGTCACAGGAAGAGGAAAATTTAGAATATAAGGAAGAGAAGGAGATTGCCCGTTTTATAAAAGAAGAAGAGGGAACTCTGGTACTGGCAACGGATGCCATGGTAGAATATCTCAGTATCTTTGAACCGGAAATTTCCCTTCTTTATGGAAAAGACCTTTATACCCCAAATCTGGATTTGGGAATTATGGATGCTTATTCAGAGGAGTTTTTGCATTTGTATGAGGCATTAAAACAGCCGGAAGGCAGTATGGGAGAAATTTCCAACGTGGCTTATATTTATGATTGTGATGTGATAGTGGTGAAACAATTTGAAAATGCACCGGATAAGGCGGGGGCATTTTACAAAAAAGAAACAACCCACAATTATATTGTATACATGAGATAATTGGGAAAGGAAAGAAAGGAAGCTTTAGAGTATGGCATTATTAAGTGTAATTGTTCCCTGTTATAATGAAGAAGAAAATGTAAGATTTTTTTATGATGAATTAATGAAAAATCAGCCTTTTTTTCTTGAGAAAAATTTAGATGTGGAAATTTTGTATATAGATGACGGTTCTAAAGATAAGACGGTAGAAGAAGTAAAAAAACTGCGGAAAGAGACGGATAAAGTGCATTTGATTTCCTTTTCCCGCAATTTTGGAAAAGAAGCAGGGATTTATGCCGGATTCCAGAAGGCAAAGGGAGATTATGTGGTAATGATGGATGCGGATTTACAGGATCCCCCGGCACTGCTTCCACAAATGTTTTCTTATATTGAACAGGGATATGATTCGGTTGCCACAAGGCGGGTATCAAGAAAAGGCGAACCGCCCATTCGTTCTTTCTTTGCAAGGATGTTTTATAAGATTATGAATAAGATATCCCAGACAGATATCGTGGATGGGGCAAGGGATTACCGGCTGATGACAAGGCAGGTAGTGGATGCCATTCTTTCCATGTGTGAATATAACCGTTTTTCCAAAGGAATTTTTGGCTGGGTCGGTTTTGAAACCAAGTGGCTGGAATACGAAAACGTGGAACGGGTACATGGAGAAACCAAGTGGAATTTCTGGAAATTATTTTTATATTCCATTGAGGGAATCACTGCGTTTTCTACCGCACCTTTAGCCATTGCCTCTTTTACGGGAGTATTATTTTGTCTGGTTGCGTTTGTTGCCATTATTTTTATCATTTTTAGAACCCTGATGTGGGGAGACCCGGTAGGGGGCTGGCCGTCACTGGTATGTATTATTTGTCTGGTAAGCGGTGTCCAGCTTCTCTGTCTGGGAATTGTGGGGCAGTATTTGTCAAAAACCTATATGGAAGTAAAACAAAGACCGATTTACCTTGTAAAAGAAGAATTTTAATTTGTAATTAAGTTTGAAACAGTAGGAAATACAGGAGACGAAAGTATGGTGAGTATCATTGTTCCGGTGTATAATGCGGCAGCTTTTATCTGTGAGACTATAGAGATGGTACAGGCCCAGACATATACAGACTGGGAACTGATTTTAATTGATGATGCCTCTGAGGATGAGAGTGTGGCAAGGATAGAGGCTTTTCTTGAGAAAAGTCAGGATAAAAGAATCCGGTTAATAAAAAAAGAACGAAATGAAGGTGCGGCGATAACCAGGAATCATGGAATTTGTGCCGCAAAGGGCAGATATCTTGCTTTTCTGGATGCAGACGACATCTGGTTTTCGGAAAAGCTGGAAACACAGATGAAGTTTATGGAAGAAAAAGGGGCAGGTTTTGTTTTTTCAGCCTATGAATTCGGGGATGGGAATGCAGAGGGAACCGGAAAAATTGTTCATGTTCCGGAAAAGCTTACTTATAAAGAGGCGTTGTCCAGAACTGTTATTTTTACTACCACAGTACTTCTTGATACAGAAAAAATTCCAAAGGAGCTTATGTATATGCCCAATGTTCCCAGTGAGGACAGTGCCACCTGGTGGAGGATTTTAAGGGCAGGAAATACAGCTTATGGGTTAAACCGGGTGCTGGCGATTTACCGGAGACCTAAAAAAACCCTGTCTTCCAATAAATTTAAGGCAGTTCAGAGAATCTGGCATTTATACCGTCATGTAGAAAAGCTTTCGTTCATAGCAAGCTGCTGGGAATTTGCCGGCTGGGCTTACAGGGCAACTGTGAGAAGATTATAGAAAGGGCAAAAGCGGGAAGAACGCTTAAGGCATGGTGAAATTTATGAGAAAAAATGAATCACTGAAAAGACTGATTATTCTGTGTCTTTCTTTTCTGGGGATTATAATATTGACGGGAATGTATGCTTACACCTGGATAGAAAAATATCATCAGAGATATGTATACAATGTAAAGCTCTATTTCTGGGGGCATATTTTGATGATTTTTGTGTATTTTGTGCTGCTTTTTTTCTTTAATACTACTTACGGCGGTATGAAAATCGGGTTTTTAAAGCCGATGGATGTATTTTTTTCCCAGACATTTTCACTGCTTTGTGTGAATGTACTAACCTATTTCCAGATTTCCCTTATGGAAGTAAAGCTGGTATGGATTAACGGATTTTTATGGATGACCTTTGCCCAGCTAGTGTTTGCGGGAGTATGGACTTATCTTTGTAACCTGGTGTACAGAAAAGCCTTTCCTCCAAGGGAGCTGCTTCTGGTACATGGGGAAAGAAGTGTGGAGGATATTACGAGAAAGTTTGCCGGAAGACCGGACAAATATCATATTGCAAAATACGTGGACATTGCCAGAGGCATAGAAGCGGTTAAAAAAGAAATTACAGGTTCTGAAATGGCAGTTGTTTTGTGGGATATTCCTACCACGGACAGAAATACGTTATTTAAATTCTGCTACAGTAATTCCATCAGAGTCTATATGATGCCTAAGATTACGGATGTTTTAATCAAAGGAAGTGACCAGCTTCATTTATTCGATACGCCGATTTTATTAAGCCGGGAGAGCTCTTTAAAAATAGAACAAAGAATTGCCAAGCGGACCATTGACATTGTCTGTTCTGTGGTTTTGCTGATAGTTTCCTCCCCCATCTGGCTGATAACGGCCATTGCCATCAAAATGTACGATGGCGGTCCGGTGTTATATAAGCAGACACGCTGTACCCTGCATGGGCGGGAATTTGAAATCATGAAATTCAGAAGCATGAAACAGGATGCGGAAAAAGACGGTGTTGCAAGGCTTGCGGCAAAAAATGATTCCAGAATCACTCCCATTGGAAAATTTATCAGGGCAGTAAGGATTGACGAGCTTCCACAGCTCTTTAACATCTTAAAAGGAGATATGTCTTTTATCGGTCCAAGACCGGAGAGACCTCAGATTATAGCCCAGTATATGGAAGAAATGCCGGAATTTGCACTTCGCATGAAGGTAAAAGCAGGGCTGGCAGGTTATGCACAGGTTTATGGAAAGTATAATACCACTCCCTATGATAAATTAAAACTGGATTTATCATATATTGAAAACTATTCCCTGTGGCTGGATATTAAGCTGATGTTACTGACTTTGAAGATTTTATTTAAGCCGGAGAGTACGGAGGGAATCGACAGTAATCAGACAACTGCAATGAAGTAGGAGGCGGTCGGGTTGGAACAGACAGGATATATGCAGCAGGGAATCAATTTAAAACGGCTGGTTTTAGTTCTTATAAGAAAAATATGGCTGCTTTTTGCGGCAATGCTTTTGGGGGCACTTCTTGGTGGGATAAGCTATAAAGTAATAACAGCGATTACCAATGGAGAAACAGAATACAGGGCAAGTGCAGATTATTACATCACCTTTTTTAAAGACGGGGCGGATTATTATAATGCTTATACCTGGGATTCGATTTTAAGGGATGACCCGATTGTGGATTATGCCCTTACCCTTTTGCCAAAAGAGATTACCAAGGAAATGGTAAAGCAGGCGGTAAAGGGAGAAATGCTTGGGGATTACCGGATTCTGACAGTTCATGTAAATGCAAAAACGAAGGAAATGGCAGATGAAATAGCAAAAGCCTATGAAGAAGCTTTATGGCATTTTGGACAGGAAATGGAGCTTCTTGATAAGGTGGAGCTGTGGAGCCAGGAAGAAGCTACAGTGTATGAAAAAAACACCAAAACAGGAAATGCCGCTTTTCTGGGAGCACTGATTCTGACTTTAATTGTATTATTTGGACTGCTGTTTTTCTATTGTCTGCAGGATGCAGTCTATGTGGAGCAGGATGCCATAGATAGATTCCGGCTTCCTGTATACGGACTTTTGACAAAGCAGGGAAACAGTGTGCAGCAGCAGATATTAAAGGAAAATCTTAACCTGTATTTTAAAGATACCGGCATTGAAACCTGGAATGGAGAATTTCTTCCTGCATCAGAGGATTATGAAAGGCTTCGGAGGGCGGAAGTTCTGCTTCTTAATATTCCATGGGGGCGGGACAATGGCCGTCAGATAGAAAGAGTGCTCTTACAGCTTAAAATGCAGCAGTGCGATGTAAAAGGTATTGTAATTACGGAAGCAGAGGACTGGTTTATAAAAGCTTATTATAGGATAGAACGAAAAGAAAAATGAGATTTATCTGAAAAAACGAAAAATATTTAAGATAAGATGAAGTATGGAGAAGAAAGATGACCTTAGAAACACTTGTGTCCGGTGTAAAAGAAGATGTGTCCGGTCTGGCAAAGAAGATGAATTTGCAGTCTGATGCAATTATCATTAATCAGTGTGAAGAAAACAGTTATCTGGAATATGAATATAAGGGCAATACAATCAGAGCCTATAGTTTTTGTGAAAGAGGAGTTGGTTTGTCCAGAAACAATGCCCTTATGCGGGCAAAAGCGGATATCATTTTATTTGCAGATGAAGATATTGTATATCACGACGGGTATGACAAAAAGATTTTAGATGCTTTTGCAAAACGTGCGGATGCAGATGTGCTTTTGTTTAACATGGATGTGGAAGAGGAGCGGGCTACGTATCATATTGAAAAGGAAAGCCGGGTACATTTTTATAACAGTGGCAGATATCCTACCTATAGCTTTGCCATGCGAAGAGAAAAAGTACACAAGGCCAATATTACTTTTTCCCTGTTATTTGGCGGAGGTGCGAAGTACAGCAATGGAGAAGACAGCCTGTTTTTACTGGAGTGCTTAAAAAAGGGGTTAAAAGTCTATGCCCTGCCTGTGGAAATCGGAAGGGAAGTACCCAGACCTTCTACCTGGTTTCATGGATATACCGATAAATTTTTCTTTGACAGAGGAGTGCTTTACTATTATTTATACGGAAATTTAAGATGGCTTATGGCAATGCGTTTTTTGCTGGCACACAAAAAGAAAATGTGTCAGGAGATTTCCGTAAAGAAAGCATATGCACTTATGTGTGATGGAATGCGGGAAGCGGTCAAATAAGCAAAACAGTAAGCTAATTATTAAAAAAGAAAATCGGGATTTCATAAATGGGAATATTATTATATTGTCTGACTGCCATCATCACAACAGCCTTTGCCTGTGTGGTGAATAACAGACAACGGACATTGGAAACACAATTTCATAGTGCAAGGCTGCCTGCCCGGGGTGTGATGGTGAATTACCTTAGTCTGGCTGCCATTTTTGTGATTTTGTTTCTGCTTTCGGCACTTCGCCTGGAAGTGGGAAACGATTACGGAACCTATGTGGTCACCTTTCATGAAATATATGTAGGGGGCTATGTGGTGACAGAGCCTCTCTTTAATGCAGTGGTCAAAGTGCTGTACGAACTGTCCGGAGGGGAAAATTACCTGCTGGTATTTGCGGTATTTGCTTTTGTAACCATTTGGATTTTTCTGAAGGTCTTATATGAACAGACTGAAAATTTTTCCATGGCGTTTTTCCTGTTCATGACCCTGGGAATATATTTTAGAACATTTAATACCGTGCGTTATTATTTTGTGCTGGCACTTACTTTATATTCTTTCCGTTACGTTTTGCGAAAGGAATATGATAAATTTATATTACTGATTGTACTGGCTGCCTTTTTTCATAAGTCAGTGCTGGTGGTGATTCCCATTTATCTGATTGCCTCTATCCCCTGGAAAAAATGGCAGGCGGGTATTCTGACAATAGGGGCAGCAGGAGCTTTTCTTTTGCAGGACTTTATTATTCAACATAATGTGAGTTGCGGTGTGATATTTTATAGTTATTTCGTTTCTCTCGGTAAGTCCGCCTTTTGCGCTGCTTGCCTGTGCTTTAGAAACTTCTTGATGAATTTTGAAAGCCTCTTCGAAGCCTTTTTCATCTACCGAAAAGCCTTTTTCCGAAGCGAGTTCTACGGTTAATTCTAACGGAAAACCGAAAGTATCGTACAATCTGAACGCTTGTTTGCCGTTAATTTCGCATTCGGGTACGTACGAAGAATCTTTTTCGGACATAAACGCATTTTTGCGTTGAATACCCGTTATGCACTTTTCGAATTCTTTCATGCCCGAAGCGAGCGTTGCCTCGAATTTTGTAATTTCTTTAAGAATTACCTCAGCGATGTAATCTTTTTTTACAATCAACAACGGGTAAGCTTCGCCGTAAATTTTTTCGATAAAGATTTTAGCTACTTCGAGCAACTCTTCGGAATCGATTTCCAAAGTTCTGCAATATCTTACCGCTCTGCGAAGCAATCTTCTTAAAATGTATCCCGCTCCCGTATTGGAAGGCGCAATTCCGTTTTCGTCGCCTATAAGCATTACGGACGTTCTGATATGGTCGGCTATTATTCTTATGGCTTTTCTCGCTTCTTCGTTTTCGTCGTAAGATTTACCCGAAATTTTTTCCAAATATTTAACCGCTTGGTCAAAAAGGTCCGTTTTATATCCGTCCGACAGTCCGTTCAAAAACAAAAGAAGTCTGTCGAGCCCGAAACCCGTGTCTACGTTTTTAGCGGAAAGTTCCGCATATTTTCTGCCCTCTAATTGTTCGTATTGCATA
>CAZDAT010000035.1:0-14333 GCA_964503695.1 uncultured Lachnospiraceae bacterium | reverse complement strand
TCAAAAGTCGTTTTATTTGTATATAATGCTGATTTTCAAAAGTTAATTTTCTTAAAGTGACAGTCTCTTGTTCGTAAAACCTTTTTAAAAGTAAACAAATCCTTTTGTTTGCTTTCTTAATTTAGTTCAAATTTCTGAACCAAATCATTTAATGTATCAGACTGGGCTGCCAGTTCTTCACTGGTAGCGGAGGTTTCTTCTGCCATGGCGGAATTGTCCTGAATGCTCTGGGACATTTCTTCTACACCGTCACGAATCTGATTGACACTCTGCATCTGAATCTCGGCAATTTCAGCACTCTTCTGAATCATTTCATTTGCCACAACTGCCTTTTCTACTGCTTTATCAAGGGAGGCAACCACTTCATTTACAATCTGGTTACCTTTTTCAATCTCGTCAAGGGAAATACCGATTAAATCACGCGTGTTATTTACCGCTTTGGCACTTTCATTAGCCAGAGAACCGATTTCTCCTGCAACCACTGCAAAGCCTCTTCCTGCTTCTCCCGCACGGGCTGCTTCAATGGATGCATTTAAGGATAAGAGGTTGGTCTGTTCCGCAATATCTTCAATGGTCTTGATAATTCCCACTACCTTTTTAGAGGATTCCTGAATCTTGTCCATGGCATCACGCATAGCCGCCATCTGCACCTTACTGTCTTCCATCATATCTGCCACTTCTTTGGTGTGGTCTGCGGATTTTAAGGAATCGTTCCGGTTATCTTCTACCTGCTCTGCCACGGTAGTGGCGGTTGCCAGTAATTCTTCCACTGCCGCCGCCTGTGCCTCGGAGCTTTCTGCCATTCCCTGTGCTGCCCTTGCCAGGTCATCACTTCCTACGGAAACCTGATTTGCACTTTCCGTAATGTTGGTCATAACTTCCGTCATGGAAGCAGATATATGATTGAGTGCGTCTTTTACCTTCTGAAATTCTCCTACATATGCATATTTTAAGTGAATTGCCAGTTTTCCATTTGCCATGGCGGCTAACACTTCTGAGATTTCATCAATATAATCTATGTATTCCTTTAAGCGGGTTACGGTCTTATCAATGGAGCGTGCCAAATCTCCTACTTCATCCTCTGTACTGGCATCAATGGTAACATTTAAGTTTCCTTCGGCAAGCTGCATTGCCGTATCGTTTAATTCCAGTAATGGCTTTACAATACGCCCTGCCAGTCTGCTGATTACAAAAATTATAAAAATAAGCCCCCCCAGCAGTAATACTGCGAGCATAATAACAGAGATAATAAGGGTGCCGTAATACTGCTTAAAAGGAATGCTGCTTAGTGCAATAAATCCGGTATCTCCGATAGGCATAATATAGCCGTATTTTGTTTCTCCATTGGCTTTATATTTTAAAAGCTCGGAAGCCTTTGCATCAATCGCTTCCCCTACATTATCCGTAATCTCCATGTCCTGAATCTTCGTGTCAATCAGTTCAGACTTTGGATGATAGACAAAGGTTCCGTCGCTTGCCATCAGGGTAACATAGCCGGATTCTCCAATGGTATAATCTCCCATCATATTAATAATCGTTTCCATGACAACATCAATTCCCGAAACACCTACTACATTTCCGCTTTTGTCAAAAATCGGTGTTGCCGCACTCAAAATAGTTTTTCCGGTACTTGCAGACACATACATTTTTGTTAAAATGGTACTCTTGGTTTTGGTACATTCATACCATGCCCTTGTTGTCACATCGTAGTCTGCTCCTGAAATCGACCCGCCCGATGTAATGGAAGCACTGCTGTCCAGATCCGCAATGAAAACGCCCTGGATATTTTCCGTGTCCAGCTCTGCCGCCTTTACCATCTTCTTTAAAACCGCATCATACAGGTCATTTTCATTCATCCGCTGACCTTTTTTCGTTGTAGAACATAAAGCGATGACCTCATCATCCACTGCAAGCTGTTCTGCCATTCTTTCAAAAGGTCCGAAGAATTTTTCCACCTGCAGGGCCACTGCTTCTGAATCCAGCTTTACTTCCGTACTGTTGGCACTGGTCACCAGGGTATAGACCACTCCCACCACCAGAATCATGACCAGGGTCATAACTGCCGCTATGCTGATACTGATTTTACTCTGAATCTGAAACTGGATTCCTTTCCGGTTCTGTACTTTTGTCGTTTGTTCTTTTGCCATTTTTCCTTTCCCCCACTTTCTCTTTTTTTGCTCTTTCTTAAAAAGCCAAAAAACACGCAAATACACCCTCCATCAGATAAGTGTGCCTCTGATGGAGAGCAGGTTATATCTATCATACCTCTTTTTTGGAAAAAATACAAATCCTATTCAGATTTCTTCATTCACTCTGGCTCCTTTGATATCCTCTGCCACAAGCTTCAGTTCATTTACGATATTTTTGATTTCTTTTTGTATGGTCTCCTTCTGCTGTCCCATGGTTACCATTTCTTCTACCGGCATATTTTCCAGAATTTCTTTTTCTTCTCTTCGTTTTTCTTTTTGTTTTTCTATCAGCTCTTCCTGTTCCTTCTGCTTTTCCTCCAGCTTCTGTGCCTTTTCCTTTTCTTCTTCCCGACTTTTGTCTATGGTTTCCTTTACCTCATCCATTATCATACCTGTCACTTCCCTGCCGGAAGCCTCCAAAATGGCATCGGACTCTTTTTTCGCTTTTACCATGGGGTCACTCTTTAACCGTTCCAGCTTTGTTCCCCGGATAATGGCATATTCTTCCACAATCTGTTTTTGATTTTCTTCTATTTCTGTCTGAAAATGGTGCTTTTGTGCATCCCATTCCCGCTGTCTCTTCTGATAATCGGTAAGCCCCGCTTTTTTTAAGGCATTCACCGCTTCCTGCTCTTCCCCGGTAAGTGCCTCGCCCTCTCCCCGGTAAAATTTTTCTTCCTTTCGAAGAAGCTCCAGACCCTTTTGCTCTTCACTGTCCTGCCCGATTCCATATTCCTCCATACAAGCATCCTGACACTGGTCAATCTCTTTTACCTGGTCTAACAGCTTCTGGTTCTCCTTAGTCAGGGAAGCCACCTTGTCTCTTCGTTCCTGCAAATCCTCATCTATTTTTTTGTCTCCAGCAAAAGCTTCTGCTACCACCTTCATGGCTTTTTCCTGTGCCTGCTTTTTCTTTTGCTGTAATTTATTTTCAAACAAATCCTGATTCAAATCCCTGGCAAAATAATTTGTTCTTTCCTTTTTTTCTCCTGATGTCTTCACATTTTCTTCATTTTTTTGAATCTTTTCTCCCATAAAAAAACTTTTCGTATCTGAAACTCTCATCCTGCTTCCCCCTTATGAACTTCCTGTCATGGTTACTTTTTTGTTATTTTATATATCGGTCATCTTGCATAAATCTTTAGAAAGGAGTATTCTATAGTCCTAAAAAGAAGTAATAATTATACTCTTATCAGGAGGCTTATACATATGAAACCAAAACAAAATATAACTAAAAAACCGATTTCCGAGGAAATCATTTTCCGCAACATGATGATAGCCGTATTTACGGTAGGCGGTCTGTTTTTCTTAAAAAACGTGATTGCAAAAACCTGGAGCGGTGCCGCTGTTGTAGGTATCTGTCTTGCTGTTTTTGCCGTATTAATCTTTTTCATGCGAAAAAGGAATGCACCGCAAAAGACCCAGCAGCTAACCCTCTGCCTTGGCATTGTTATCCTGGTTTTTTGTATTTCATTAAACAGCGGCAGCTATTACAGTGATGATTTTCCGCTTTATCTTGCAGTCATCGCCCTATCCGGTCTTTACCTGACCCCGCAGTATACTCTGATTCAGGCAGGACTGATTGACGTACTGTTATTAATTTCTTATTTTGTGCATCCGGAAAAAGCAGACCCTTTTTCCCAGTATATGATGTGTCTTGCCATCCTTACCGTCTGTGCTTTCAGCTTTTACATGGTCATCAAGCGTGGTCGTGCCTACATTGAAATCGGAGAAAAACGGGCAAGGGATGCAGAAAAGCTTCTGGCCGAATTAAAAGATGCCGGGGAAAAATTACAGGAAAACTGTGAACGCTCCGTAGAACGTATTTCCAAGCTGGAAAAGGCAAATGAGCATTTACAGTCCAGTATTCACGACCTTCGGGATGGCTCGTCAAGCATTACACAGGGAACCGATGTTGTGTCTCAGTCCTTTGATGATATGCGAAGGAAAATGGAAACCACCCAGACGCAGGTTTCTTCTTTAAACAGTGAAGTCCAGAATGTAGAGAATTCTCTGGCAGACAGCAAAAAGAACATGAAAGAAATGAATACGGAAATGGTGGTATTAAAGGAAGCCTTAGAAGCGACGGACAAAGTATTTGCAACCTTACATAACGAGATTAAAGAGATTGTACAGTTTACAAACCAGTTAAACAAAATCGCCAACAATACCAACACCCTGGCCTTAAATGCTTCCATCGAAGCCGCCAGGGCAGGACAGATGGGTGCCGGCTTTGCAGTGGTAGCCAACAAGGTACAGTCACTGGCAGAGGACAGCAACCAGTGTTCCACCCAGATTGCTTCTGTGGTAAATGCCATGAGAGCCCTGATTCAGACTACGGCAGACCAGCTTTCCACCAGCCATACTGCCATTGATAACTCCATCGATACCTTAAATGAATTTCAGGACAGCTTCAAGCAGCTTACGCATCAGTTTAAGTCCTTGTATCATAACATTGAAGCACAAAATGATAATATTCAGGATATGGAACAAAGCTTTTCCGATTTAAGGGAACGTATTTCAGATATGGCAGCATCCTCCGAGGAGAACCAGCATTCCGTTACCGCAATGACGGATTCCATCAATATTTACAAGCAGGGAATTGACAAGCTTGTGGATGAGAATCTTACCATCAGCCAGTTATCCGCCTCCCTGTTAGAATATGCTAATCAGACGGTCTCTGATGACGAATAAAGTAATCGCAAGATATACAAATCCGGCTCCATTTCACTAACGTTCAAAAGTCGCCGGATTTGTATATCTTGCTTTTTTATTTCCGACTTTCTTATATGAATCCCCAAAACAGATACCTCTGAACATAAACTCAACTATACATTACAATAAGTCACCGGGTTTGTATATCTTGCTTTTTTTATTTCTGACTTTTTTATATAAATCTCTAAAACAAATATACCATAACATAAACACAGCCATATATAAAGAAACGCGACTTTTGAACGTCAGTGAAATGGAGTGTTTCTTTATATATGGCTGTATTTCGTTCTTTATTTAATTCATTTCTTTTTCATATCGTGCCACCATATCCAGGATTTCTTCCCGGTACTGGGGGTATTCTTCCATGGTATTCTGAATTTCTTTCTTTGCTTCTTCCGCCAGACGTTTGTTGTATTCCACACGGGTACGGAGCTTCTGCCTTCTGTCTACCAGATTATGGCGGATTTCCACCATTTCCTTGGGGTCAACCAGGGCAACTGCCTGATGGAGCCAGATATCCGGGTCATGAAGCTGATATCTTCTCAAAATTGCCATCATGGAGCGTTTATGATAATCCAGTTCTTCCTGATTCAAGATGTTTTTATTTCGTTCCTCTTTCTCCTGCTGATATTTTTCCCATCTGGTAAGAAGCTCTTTTCCGCTGTTTACTTTATATTTCAGATACAGGTAATCCAACAGATTGATATTATTCACATAACGGATATTTACGGTATTTTTTAATAAAATAATTTTGTTGATTCCCTTTTTGGTTCTTTCCAGCTGTTTCTCATAATCCAGATATTTTACATACAAAACGGTCAGTGTTACTGCACCTACCGCTATGGTCAGTATAAATCCCAGTCCGGTTTCCATTTCAAATCCATACTGTAAAATCAGCAGCATAAAGATACAGACCATGAATGCCATGGCACAGATTAACACCATTCCCTTTACATTGGCAATGTCGGTATATAATTCTGCTTTCCGGTACTGATAGGCATGCTTTTCCCCTTCCAGCTTGGATAAATCTCCTTTTATCAGTTCCCGGTAATCCTCCGCGGCTTTGATATCCTGATAAGGCTTTGGCATGATATCTTCATATTTTTCCATGCTGAGAAATTCAGCTTCCGTAAGCCTGCCCTTTTTTTCCTTATATTTTTTGGTTGCATCCTCATACACCTGGATATTTCTGGCACATTCCTTTACATTTTCCGCCTCATGCGGGGGCAGTGCTTCTATTTCTTCAATATCCTTCAGATATGCAGTGACCATATTATATTCTTCGGTAAGCTGGTCCAGCTCTGTAGAAGCGTTCCGCATCTGCTCCACACAGCTTCTTACAAATTTCTGGCGTTCCAGGCCATCCTTCATCTTTAATAAATTACGGTCATGCACCAGGGTGTCCCAGTTCCAGTTTTCCATGGAAGCACTTTCCCATTCCAGCTCCAGGTCTTCCTCTTCATATCCCTTATTGAAGTGTTCCACAAGCTTTTTCCACCACTTCATCCTCTTCTCACCTCGTATCTTATTCAATCATTTCCCTGTAAGAATCTTTTAAGTATTCCACGCGTTCCTCCAGTCTCTTCTGATATGCCGCGATTCCTCTTTCTTCTTTTTCCTTATGAATTGCTTTTAATAACCTGCCACTATGACTGTCTTCCCATTGTGTTTTCAATTCTTCCAGAGTTTCTTCCATATTCACGGAATCTTCATAAGCTTCTTCATGTTCTTTTAAAAATTTCATATATTCCGGTTCCGACACAGACAATCGTTTTGTCCATAAATATTGCTGGTAGCAGGCTATTTTTCCGGTCATGCCATGGGCTTTTAAAAAATACTCTCCTGCCAGCTCATAATAAAACATATTTGCCAGACAGACACCACAGCCCTGATAAATTTCTCCCTTTAGAATGGTCTGGTTCTCCGGCAGCATCTTTAAAAGACTTCCATATTCTTTTCCTGCCAGTCCGAAATGCCCCTGTTTTACCAGTGCATCTGCCCTTGCCTTCTTCTTCTCATATAGCGAAAGATGGCTGTTTTCCACAATAATGTTTCCAATGGCTTTTATCTCTTCTTCTGAGAAAAACCGGGCATATTCTAAAATGATTTCTACAAAGCTTTTTAAACTGATTCTTTTCTGACAGGCTTTTCTTAGCTCTTCTCCAAGGTCTGTAAGCTCACATTCTTCTGAAAGCCATGCTCCCAGGGCTTCTTCCATAAAACCATCATCCAGAAGGTACGCATGTTCTCTGATAAATACGCACAGCTCTTCCAACGAATATACCTTTAACCCCATCTGTTCCGGCTCATATCCGTTTTTGGCATAAACACCCACACATAATCTTATGCTCATTCTTTTCACCTCTATATTTCAATGGTTTCTTCCCAATACTGTTTATCGGATGCATAAAATTCCCCAAATCCCAGTTCCCATATTTTTAACTTCATCCGGCCGGGAGTTTCCATAAAGACTTCCGTATGTATTCTGCAATAAGGAAACTTTTTTTTCTGCAATCCATGAAGCACTATCTGGGTCTGAGTAATGTTTTTTCCATCTAAAGGCGTAATTTTTATGGTAAAGCTGTTTTCATTTTCTAAAATCATATCCCACTCTTTACGGCTTTCATACCAGCTGTTTCCCCCATCCAGAATGGCAAGGTAAGAGACTTCTCCCTGTCTTAAAAGTTCCATGCCGACATTGGCTTTCAGCTTGTCCGAGCCAAGATAGACATACGAACGGGGCAGCTGTGTCTCTTCCACTTTATCCATAAATCCCAGACAGGCACCTTTACTGTAAAGGTTATTTCCTAAAAAGACACGCCGTTTGGTACAAAGAAAACGGACCGATTTGTGATACCATTCCCCCACAAATCCTTCTCCTATCAGATATACGGCAGATACAATTTCTCCTTCCATGTCTTCTGTGATATTTTTTAAAAAAAGTGCATCATAAATTTCTTTTTCTTCTTCTGTTTTTTCCGCAAAGTCAGAGACCGGGAACTCCTCATACTCCCGCTTTTCCACTAACGTAACCACAGGCTTGGTCTGACGGTTTAAGGAAAGACAATAGCTTTTTAAATGATTCTTCTGCATTTCATACAGATAGACTTTGTTGGTCCACAAAGCAGGGTCCGTATGCAGGTTATAATAAAAAAAGCTTTCTTCTTTTCCCATAAACATAATCTTTGTATGGGGCATCTGCAAAAACTCCGTCATCTGCTTTAACACACCTATGGTCTGGGGAATGGGATTTTCCACTACAAACATAATTCCTGCAATTTTTTCCATGGGTACCACTAAGGTTAAATAGTGAAAGCTTCTTTTAATAAACAATGCCAGTAAAGCGGCTGACTGATAACTTTCCGTATTTACTTTCGTGGTTTCTTCCAGACAGGCATTTTCAAGCAAATCCGTTAGCAGCACACCTCCATGCTGTTTATGCTTCATCACCGCCTCTTTTCCCACATACCACAGATTACTGTCTTCCTGCCTGTACAGGGCAAACGGAATATTATACTGTTCTTCCCCTGCAATTACGGATAAAGTCCTGGGTTCTTTTTCCCCGATTTTCAAATAACTAAGCTGTACATACTCTCTGCCCAGTTCGTACCCGATAATATACTTTCCTATATTCTTTTTACCAAAACTGTCTTTTCCAAATAGCATGTACTTTTTCTCCTCTGCTCCGTGCTACGGACAATCCTTCCCGGAAACTCTACTTTTTATAAATGAAATACCTGGCTTACGATAAATTCGCTCTTATAATATTCCTTTAACATCTGGTCCACAAATTCATAATCTCCAAGACCTTTTGCAATTGCCATTTCATTAATCATCTGGTAACGGCCGTTTCTTTCATTCTCACTGTTTTCTTCTCTTTGTAAAATTCCGCTTTCCGTTAACTGCTCCTGGTTGTCCTGTTCTTCCGTAATATAATATTGCAGTTTTTCTCCAAAGAAAAGGGTAAAAGCCTTCACATATACTCCGAAATATACTTCTTTCATTTCTTCCTTGTGATAGCCTGTCCGTTCCCCGTCTGTCTGGTTCTTGACATAATGAATCACCACCCTGGTTCCCGGACTGGTTTTATAAGAAACCAGTGTTTTATCTGCCACAGCCTCCATACCGGAAATGTCTGCATATTCCTGAAGAAAAGGAAGCATCATCTTTCTTTTTATGACAAGTTCCTTTAAAAATCCGGCAATGACTTCTTCATCTGCCTGCTTTCTGTCTTCCGGATTAGAAGCAAAATAACGAAGGTATGCCAGATAATTTACAATCGGAAGCTGATATCCCCGCCGGTGCACCCTGCCGATATCCAGTATCAGATAAAGTTCAATTACCCGGTCCTCACTCATATATTCCACTGCCCGGTAGGTTAAAAAGGCGGCTTCTACCTGCGTATCGGCACCTCCGTTAACATAGGATTTAAACATTTCTGTTTCATCTCCTATATAAACCTTCGTGGTTAACACCTGCATCAGTAATCTCTCACTGATTTTAAAAGTATCTGCTTCAAAGTCTCTTGCTGCCCGGAAAATATCCCGTAACTGTTTTCCCGTGCCTTTAAAATTTTCACACAGGTATTGCAGCATGACATGATTATATTTCTGTTTTCTGAAAGCCTCATAAATAAGCCATAGAAGAATCTCTTCTTCCCCTTTTTCTTCTTCCAGCATATAGGTCGTAATCCTTACCAGGTCCTTTGCCTCGATTTCCCCCGGTCCATAACAAATGGCGGTTTCATAAGCTTTTTCATAATAATCCCGAAGCACCAGAAAATGAACGAAATTCTTTCTGTGATTAAAAGGCACTGAACCCGGAAGGTATTCTTCCAGACAGACATCCAGCTTTTCCATGTTGTCTGTTTCAAAATAATAGTTTAACAGTTCCCCCCGGATTTTGCTCCGATATGACGCACGAATCTCTTCACATCCGGCAAGAAACCTTAAATGCGGCTCCTTATCCTTCGTCATGCCCTGCCAGTCCAGACTTCCGTCACACAAATATAGGGCAAGGCTTAAATTTTCCTGCACCCATGCCCGAATATATCTGGCTGTCATTTCCACATTCATACAGGCTTGAAGGTGTGTCTCTTCCGGTACCAGGAATCTGTTATCTTCCTCATCCTGTCTTAAAATAAGATATTCTTTATCGTAAAGACAAAGCTTTGTATTTTTATGTCCCGGCTCATAAGCTTCTTCTTTTGTTTTTCTCTCATGAAGAACAATCACTTTTCTGGCATCCCCTGACGTGATTTCTGTCTCATAAGTAAACATGACCTTTGCCAGTGCGGCTGCATTATCCGCGGTCATCATTTTCGTCAAGATGACATGCTCATATAAAAAGCCCAAATCCTGATTTATTTGTCCCTGATATAATTTTTTCAGAAGAAACCGTTCCATGTTGGGTGCATACACAAAATATAAATCCCCTAAAAGCTCCCTGTTTTCATACACATACCGGTACAGGCAGGGGGCATAGTCCGAATCGATTTCTGTCTGATAAGAAAAATACATCAAAACCATGCGGGGAATGTCCACCTGCTTATCCTGCTCCAGGGACATCATATAATATTCGTACAGCCGTGTGATTTTAATTTCCGAAAGAATGGCTTTTTCATACCACACAAAATACGCAGGACCTGTTTTATTTCCTTTTATCAAAAGACTGCACAGTGCCTGTAATAATTCCGGATTTTCTTTTTCTTCCATCATCGCCGTTAAAAGCCGGTACAGTGGAAGGGAAAATTCCTTTTCTTTTAAAGCAAGGTATTGTACAATTCCTTTTACCTGCGGGGACAGCATCTGCTTTTTTTGTCCAAACCTTAAAACCTTCAGCTCCGTTTCCTTTAGCTCCATAAGCAGGGTTGGCTGGTAATTTAATAAAAGAACCGCTTCCGTATACATCACCGGACTATTGCAGCCTTTTAAAAACATCTTTTTTAAGAACTCCCATTTTTTCTGGGCGTGTCCCCGAAGCTCCCCGGACACATACATATAAAGCCACGCAATCTGCCATGTATCATCATACTGATAATATAATTCTTCTATTTTTTCCTTTCCCCATAGTACATATTCTTTTTCCTGTGTAACCAGGGTGGTCAGATAGATATAATAAGCATACAGGACAGGCATGGAATGCTCCTGTATATTTTTTTTCGCCCGGTCTAACAGCCACTTTGCTTCATGATAGCGTTCTTCGGTAATATATAAATGAGCCCGATACAGCTTGTGCAAAGGATTTCTCTCGTCACTTTTCTGCAAAGCTTCCAGAATCTCCTCGCTTTCTTTTTTGAAGCGGATGGCTGCCATTTTCTTACTTCTGACTTCAATATAGGCATTAGTTAATTTCAGATTCAGCCATTTCGCATTTCTCCTTTTTTCAATGGCAGATGCCATTCTGTGGTGCCAGTTCTGGGAAACCTGTACCGGAACGGATATGGTGCCATACAGGGAAGAAAGTATGATTTCTCCAAAGTTTTTTCCCTGATGGAGCTTTTTTACATCAATATAAACAGGCAGTTTATATATCTGCCCCGTAAAATCCATTTCTGTCAGTTCTTCCTTTTCCACAGATAAAAACTCTCCTTTTACCTGAATGGAAAGTCTGGTATAGCCCCAGCCTTTTTTCTGAATCTCTACCTCTTCACACTGCACATCCGTTACATTCTTTACATTCAGTTCCTTCGCCGGAACATTATAAACTACCGCTGTTTTTTTATGAACCGCCTGCAGAAATTCTTCCATATATTGTTCATGCTCTTTGACGGAAAGGGCACGATACAGTTGTTTTTGCCGGCTATCGGCATTTTTTAATACTTCCTCAAAGGCTGGCGAAAAATAGAGTCTGCCGGCTTCCTGCCAGCTGGTTTTTGCCAGATTTGCAAAATGGAATAAATTTTTAATTTCTCCCAGGGAAGAACCAATATCTGCTTTCGGATGTGAAAATCTAAATGGCAGTTCATATTCTCCCAGATTGGTAAGCAGTACAAAAGAACCACTTACCGTCTCCTCCGGTTCCATGTTAAAACCTTCGAAGCAATAACTGATTGTTACCCTGTCACTTAAAAAACCCTCCGCACTGCATTCTACCCGCGGGTCTGACACAAGAAGCTTTCCTTTGATGCTCTTTTTTGACAGGCTTGTCAAAGTAAAAAAGCCTTTTGCTTTTCCATTTTCCAGCTCCTGCTCAAGAAAATCACAGGAGAGCAGGGCAGATTCCCTCTTTTCTTCCTGTACTAAATTATCCATTTCTTCTTTCACATTCATCCTCACTTTGGGATATTCCTATCCGGTTTTCATTCAGTATATCATTTTTAACCTATAGTTTGCAACTTTCAAGATGCATTTACATATAATCATAAAAAGACTGATTATGAGGAACCTTTTTATGCCTGCTAATTTTGAAGGTAATCTGCAAATTAACGTTACCCGGGAAAACAGACTGATTCCTGTGGAAAATGCGACTGTCACCATTTACGATACAGGAGAACCGGAACGAATCCTGGAACAGACAACCACCAATTCTTCCGGGCAGACCGCTCCTTTAAGCCTCCCTGCCCCCAATCCCGAATACAGTCTGGAAATTACCGGTGAACAGCCTTATTCCGAATTTAACTGTCGGGTGGAAGCCGAGGGTTACGAGCCTTTTTTTGTTTCTGCCATGCAGATTCTTCCGGGGGTACTTTCCTTACAGAATGCTCCCCTCCGCCCGCTGTCCCCGAACCAGCTTCCGGACAATACGGTCATTCCTCCCCACACACTTTTTGGAGAATATCCCCCAAAAATTCCAGAGCCGGAAATCAAGCCCCTGGAAGATGACGGCTCTATCGTATTAAGCCGCGTGGTAGTTCCTGAGTATGTAATCGTACACGATGGTCCCCCCTCGGACAACAGGGCAAATAACTACTATGTTACCTACAAGGATTATATCAAAAATGTAGCCAGCTCGGAAATCTATGCCACCTGGCCGGAAAGTACCCTGTATGCCAACATTCTGGCAATTATGTCGTTTACCATGAACCGGGTCTATACGGAATATTATCGCGGAAGAGGATATGACTTTACCATTACCTCCAGTACCGCCTATGACCAGAAATGGATGAAAGACCGGAATATCTATGAAAACATTGATTATATTGTGGACAGCATTTTTAATAATTTTCTTGCCCGCCCCGGCATCCGCCAGCCCATACTTACCAGTTACTGCGACGGAAACCGCGTCACCTGTTCCGGGTTAAGCCAGTGGGGTTCCAAATCTTTGGGGGATGCCGGCTACAGTGCCATTGATATCATTCATTATTATTATGGGGATGACATGTACATCAATACCGCAGATGCCATCAGCGGTGTTCCCTCTTCCTGGCCAGGGGAGACTCTTACCATTGGTTCCTCCGGCAGTAAGGTTCGCCAGATGCAGGAACAGTTAAACCGCATTGCCAGAAACTATCCCCTGATTCCCACCATCGCGGCGGATGGAATCTATGGAAGTGCAACCGCGGAAAGTGTACGGGTATTCCAGCAGATTTTTGATTTGCCCCAGACAGGAAGTGTGGATTTTGCCACGTGGTATGCCATTTCCGACATTTACGTGGGTGTCAGCCGGATAGCAGAACCGGGAGCTTATTAAGCCCCCGGAAATACTTTTTTTATTTTGTTAATAGCATCATGATTTCATTGCTTCTTAAAACAAATTTGTTCATGGATTCTGCATCCAGTGGTGCATGCTGGATTTTTGCCAGGTCATACAGCTGTTCACAAATCATCTTTGTATTGTCATCTTCTTCATGTTCTGTCACATACTGGACTAACGGATGGTTTGCATTTAAGACAAGAGTCTCTCCTTCTTTGCCGCCAAACATGGAAGCATCCATTCCGGGCATTGCATACATCTTCATCATATCCTGCATACGACGGCTTTCCTCAGACAAGGTAATCATGGAAGCAATCTTTTTATTTTTCAGTTTTTCCATCTTAATCTGGATACCGTCTTTTTTCAGGGCTTTTTTAAAGAGCTTGCCTAAGCTTTCTGCCTGTGCTTCTAATTCCTCCTGTACCTTTTTGCTGGTTTTATTCTTAAATGCATCTGTCAAATCTGCATCGATACGCATAAATTTCACATTTTCATTCTTAGCCTCTAACTGTGAAATAAACGGCTGGTCAATGTTATGATTTAAAATTACTGCATCCATTTTCGCAGCTTTAAACATATTGATATACTGGCTCTGCTGCTGTTCATCGGTTACATAGTAGATGGTCTTTTCTTTCTTCTCTTCGTTTTCTGTTTCCTCCGGTACTTCTTCTACCACCTGTGCTTCCACGGTTTCTCCGTTTTCATCAACGGCATCTGTGGTTTCCCCGTCTACAGGTTTTACTTCCAGACATTCCGGCAAAGTGAGATATTTTCCGTCAAGATTTTTAAAAAGAA
>CAZDAT010000034.1:0-14392 GCA_964503695.1 uncultured Lachnospiraceae bacterium | reverse complement strand
TCTTCAAAAAACATTTCGTAGAAATCGCCCAGACGGTAAAATAAAATACAATCCGGATATTCTTCCTTTGTCTTTAAATACTGCTGCATCATTGGTGTTAATTCAGCCATGCTTATTTTCACTCTCTTATCTATAAATTTATCCTGATCTGTTTTTTATAAAGCAAGTTCTCCCATATAATAAAAGCCTTTTGCCTCTGTCAGCTTTACCCGAACAATCTTACCGATGAAGGAAGAATCTGTGGTAACATGAACTAAGGTGTTGTTGCTCATACGCCCGGTCAGCATGGAAGAATCATGGTCGTTTATCTCTTCAAACAAAACCTCAGCAATCTGACCCATAAGTCCTCCGGTCTTTTCCTTTGCCACTTCCTGTACGGCTTCCAGGACACGATTAAATTCTTCCTTAACCTGTGCTTCGGGAACCTGGTTTTCCATGGCTGCTGCCGGAGTTCCGGTCCGCTTGGAATAAATAAAGGTAAAGGCATTATCAAAACCGACTTTTCTTACCACATCAATGGTTTCGTTTACATCTTCATGGGTTTCCCCCGGAAAACCTACAATAATGTCTGTGGTCAGGGAAATATCTGGAATCGCTTTCTTTATTTTGTCTGCAAGCTCTAAATAAGATTCCTTGGTATATCTGCGGTTCATTTCCTTTAAAATTCTGGTAGAGCCTGACTGCAGGGGAAGATGCAGATGCTTACAGATTTTTTTTGAATTTTTCATGACCTCAATCAGTTCATCTGACAAATCCTTTGGATGGGAAGTCATGAAACGGATTCTTTTTAAGCCTTCAATGGCTTCTATTTTTTGTAAAAGTCCGGCAAAGGTAATATCTTCATCCAGATTTTTACCATAAGAATTTACATTCTGTCCAAGAAGCATGACTTCCACCACACCGTCTTTTACCAGATTTTCAGTTTCCCGTATAATGTCTTTTGAACTGCGGCTCCGTTCCCTTCCACGCACGTAGGGTACGATACAGTAGCTGCAGAAATTATTGCATCCAAACATAATATTGATGCCGGATTTAAAGAAATATTTTCTTTCCACGGGTAAATCTTCTACAATTTTATCGGTATCTTTCCAGAGATCAATAACCATGCCGTCTTCTTCAAAGACAGCGGCTAAAAGCTCTGCAAATTTGTAGATATTATGGGTACCAAAAATCAAATCCACAAAGCGATAGCTTTTCTTTAGTTTTTCAATGACGGTATCTTCCTGCATCATACAGCCGCATAAAGCAATTTTCATGTGGGGATTTTTCTTTTTCTGGTGATGCAGTGCTCCAAGACGACCATATACCCTCTGGTTTGCATTATCCCTTACGGTGCAGGTATTATAAATTACAAAATCTGCCTTTGTTTCCTCTTCAATGACACGATAACCGATTCTCTCCAAAATTCCCACAAGCTTCTCGGAATCCCTGGAGTTCATCTGACAGCCAAAGGTGGTTACACAGCAGGTTGGTTTCTTTCCTGTTTCCTGTTCCATTTTTTTTACGTAATCGGAACAGATATCCATAAAATAATATTGTCTTTCCGGTTCTGTTACCGGAGCATTGTCTCTGATTTTTAACATAGGCTTCTCCTGTTTAATGTCCTGTTTTTTTGCCGAATTTTTCACCCAGATTTTCCACGCTTCCATCTTCGTTCTGAATATTGATATTGTTAAGCTGTCCTCTTAAGTTGGCACGTACATTTGCAATATATTCACTTCGAAGCTTCTGCTGTTCCTTTGCTTCTTCGGGGGTGAGTCCTTCTGCCTTGGATTTATGATATAATTCGTTGATTCTTTTAATGTTATCGTCTAATGCCATGATGTTCTCCTTTATATTTATATCTTTTATTCGTGATGCAGGTTCTTTACAAAGTCTACCATATGAAAATCGTTTTCTTTGTGGGCTTTAAATAAAGTCCCGATGTTTCTTCCATCCATAATCCTGTGGATAATGCGGATATCCGCACTGTTGGCAATAATCATGTCAGCCCCCATATGGGTGGCAATTTTGGCGGCAGTCATTTTGGTGTTCATGCCTCCGGTACCGACCCCGCTTCCGGTACTCTTCTTTCCCATCTGCATATACTTTTCGGTCACTTCCTCTACCTCTTCAATAAACTTAGCATCAGGGTTGGTTCTTGGGTCGTCAGTATAAAGCCCGTCAATGTCCGAAAGAAGAATCAGCAAATCCGCCCCGGTAAGTCCGGTTACAATGGCAGATAAGGTATCATTATCCCCGATGACAATTTCATAGGTAGCTACCGTATCGTTTTCATTTACTATCGGGATAACCCCTAATTTTAACAGCTCCGAAAAGGTGTTTTTGGCATTCTTACGGTTAAAATCATCGACGATGGTATCTTTTGTCATAAGAATCTGGGCGGCTACCTGATTGTATTCGGCAAATATTTTCTGATAAATCATCATAAGCTTTGCCTGTCCTACCGCGGCACAGGCCTGCTTGACACCTAAGTGCCCTTCCTCTGCTTCCAGTTTTGACAGCCCGATGGCTTTTTTTCCTACCGCAATGGCTCCGCTTGTTACAAGAATCACATCCCTGCCCTGATTCTTAAGATTGCAGATTTCCCGGACTAAAACGTCGATTTTGGTATAATCCAGGTCTCCGGTCTGGGGATGCTGTAAAGAAGAAGAGCCTATTTTTATGACGATTCTTTTTTTCTTACTGATAAATTCTCTGGTTTTAGAAGACATATCTTTTATTCTCATTTCTTTTGTTTATTGTGTGTTTGAAATAATTGCCTCGGCAACCCAAATGCCGTCCATGGCGGCAGAGGTAATTCCTCCGGCATATCCGGCACCTTCACCGCAGGGATAAAGTCCTGCAACAGATACCGATTGCCCCTTTTCATTACGAAGTATTCTAAGGGGGGATGAGGTTCTGCTTTCAATACCGGAAACCAGGGCATAATCATCTGCAAAACCGGGAATGATTTTATGAAAATGTTCCATCCCCTGTATAAAAGAATGATTTAAATCAGAAGGAAGAATCTCGTTTACATTTGCAAAACATGAGTTACCCTTCATGGCAGGAACAAAATCCCTGCTTATATATTCCTGATGCCCTTCTTTTTTCTTAAAATCCTTATAATATTGCACCGGAATCTTTCCCTGTCCGATTTCATAAGCTTTTCTTTCTATCTGACGTTGAAATTCTACTCCCGATAAAGGCCCTTGTCCACAAAAATCTTTTGCCGAGACGGAAACAATAATGGCACTGTTGGCGTTTTTCCCATCTCGTTTACTATAGCTCATTCCGTTAATGGCCAAAAGCCCCTGCTCACTGCTGGCATTGACCACATATCCTCCCGGACACATACAAAAAGAATAGACCCCGCGGCCGTTATCTACTTTTGCCGTAACTTTATAAGCGGCGGTGGGAAGATATTCGGGATAGTTTTTCCCATACTGCTGTATATTAATCAGCTCCTGGGGATGTTCCACGCGGAATCCTACGGCAAAGGGCTTGGGCTCCATCAGGATGCTGTTATCATAACACATCTGAAACGTATCCCTGGCACTGTGACCTATGGCAAGCACTACAATATCTGCGGGAATAAATTCTCCCTGCTTCGTATATAAACCGGATAATTTGCCGTTTTTATACTTTATCCCTGTCATTTTTGTCTCGTAACGGATGGTGGCACCAAGGGAGAGCATTTTCTTACGCATATTGCGTACCACATCCATTAAAATATCCGTACCGATATGGGGCTTCTGGTCATACAGGATGTTTTCGGGAGCACCATTTTCCACAAATATTTTTAATACTTCTTTGTTTCGACCATATTTATCTTTTATCAGAGTATTTAATTTCCCGTCGGAAAAAGCTCCGGCACCGCCTTCCCCAAACTGTACATTGGATTCGGGATGTAATCTTCCGGTTTCCCAAAAAGCTTGTACATCTTCCAGACGTTCTTCTACCGGTTTCCCTCTTTCCAGAAGGATGGGGTGCAACCCCTGTTTTGCAAGATAATATCCGCAAAACAGACCTGCAGGTCCCATTCCCACAATGACCGGGGGAAGGGAAAATGCCAGAGGGTCGGCTTTTTTAAACTGATAGTCATGGGGAAGTAAGGCACTTACGTTTTTGGCAGTGCACTTTTTTAAAATCTCCGGCTCATCAGTTACCGACACATCTACGATATAGCTGTAATATAATACAGGCTTTTTTCGTGCATCCAGAGAACGTCTTACAATCTGAACCTTAAGAAGATTCTTTTCGGAAATCCTCAGAATTTTTTTGACTTTTTTCTTTAATTCTTCTTTTTCGTACTTTTCATATTCGATTTCTGTCTTGAAATGCAAAATTTCAAGATTTAATTGCTGTATTCGTATCATTTTTCATTTCCTTTATTTTTTGCGGCTGCTTTTCCTGCCAGATATCCGCTGGTCCATGCCCATTGCAGGTTATATCCTCCGCATCTGGCATCCACATCCAGAAGCTCTCCTGCAAAATAAAGTCCCGGTATAAGCTTTGACTCCAGCTGCAAACTCACTTCCTCCATGGAAACGCCTCCGGCACAGACCTGTGCGTTCTGGAAGGAATTTGTGCTTTCTATTTCAATTTCCCAGTGCTTCATGGTTTGTAAAATTTCTGTTATTTTCAAAAAGGAAAGCCGGCTTAAGGGTGTTTCTGCCTTGATTCCTTTGTTTTTTAAAAACATCAGGTTTAATTTTTTGTTTAAGAATCCCTGAAAAAAAGCTTCCGCACTCATATTTTTAGAAGCATTTTCCCATTTATTCCCTGCAAAGGAAACTAAAGCTTCATAAGAATATTCCGGAAAAAAATCTATGGCAGCAGTTACGGCCTGCTTTTCATAAATACCATATGAAGCGTACCGGCTTAACTGGAATACAGGGATTCCGGAAATTCCATAGTCTGTAAGCTGTAATTCTCCGGACTCTTCTGCCACCGGTTCTTTATTTATGTAAAGCCGGATGTCTGCCATGCAGCGGACACCGCTTACGGATTTAAAAGCACTGCCTTTTGCCCGAAGCTGTACCAGGGCAGGAACCACAGGAATAATGCTGTGTCCGAAGGCTTTCGCATAGGAATAACCACTGTATTTTTGTGTTTCCTTTGTTTCTTTTTCCCCGGCAAAGCTTCCGCAGGCAAGAATTAGTCTGTCAAAGTATAGTTTACTGTTATCCGGGAAAAGAAGCTCAAATTTCTTACGTTTGTTCTTTTTTATGGATATGGGGTATATATTTGTTAATACTTTGATACCGTAATCTTCTATTTGAAGACGAAGAATGTCAAGTACTGTTGCCGCCTGTTCGGAACGGGGATAACAATATCCGTTTTTTTCCTTTACCATCATCCCCATATTTTGAAAAAGGGCAATGGTATCCGCTTCGTTAAATTGACTGACGTAGTCAGAAAACACTCCTTCCTGTTGACTGCGATAGTCAGAAGACCTTATTTCTTTATTGGTAAAATTACATTTTCCATTTCCTGTTGCCAGAATCTTTTTCCCGATTCTGTCTTTTCTTTCAATTAATGTGACGTGGCCCCCCTCTTTTGCCGCAGTAATGGCAGCAAACATCCCGGAGGCTCCGGCACCTATAATTCCGATTTGCATATGTTTTTTCCTTTTTAGCTTGTATGGGATTCTAAAAATCCGTATAAATCTTCTATATTTGTAATATATTTTCCCTTGATTAATTCTGATTTTAAAGCATCGGATAAAGCTTCTGCATAAATATCCGTGGTTAGGTAAACAGTTTCTTTATCCTCTTCCATTACTACTATTTTACCATCAGAAACCATCAGATAATATCCTGTTTCCTCCGGTGGCTGAAAGGTTTTGCTTATTTTTACCTCTCTGGAAGAAAAGGAAATCAGAGAAGCATTCACAAAGCCTTTTTCCACATCCTCCAGCGTCGGATGATTGCAGTATTCTTCCAACGCCTCCTGCAATGTCTGACGGTTCATTCCCAGATATTTATCGGGAATTTTCTCCTGATATTCCTTTTCACTGTTGTCGCCCAGATTATATTCTACAACATAATAAGCGGTATCGCAGGTGGTAATTGTTTCTGTCGTATTTACTGCTTCCAACGAAGAATCCTCCAGAAAATAGGTTTCCTCCTGCCGGATATATTTATTGGGATAAAAATATTTTACATATCCCATATGGGCAAAAATACCTAATAAAAACATCAGAAAAGGATATATAAAATATAAGCCAATACTTTTCAAAATTTTCATAAATTTTTGTCAACCTTCTTTTTTTGAATAGTATCAGCCTAAAATTCATATTTTATACAAGAGAATTTGCAGATAAACTCTATCCTACTTACTTTTCTTTACGGAAAAAATGTTTTTCCAAAGAACCAGAAACTGGGAACCTGCAAGCATTACCCAAAAGCATAATTCGGCTATGATAAAGGATAGAGATGATAAATTCTCGACGTTTATGATAACCGCCATGACGATGGTCTGCACAATATAAGAAAGAAACAGGCAGATAATCTTTATCCATGTTTTATCCAGTCTTGAAAGAAGCCCGGATAAATAGATTCCAAGTACCATAAAGAAAATGGAAATCACTTCTGTCCGAAACATTTTTACTTCAAGCACACTGGAAGCCGAAAATAAAGTATCTAAAAGATTCTTTCCGAAAATAAGCAAAATCACACAGACAGGCAGGGTAAAGACTGCAATTTGTCTGATATCATCATAAAAATATTTTAAACAGTATTCAAAGCGGTTCCTTTTGTAGTTTTTCTTAATGCGGCCAATGTTTTTTCCTGTCACGCTAAGGATTAAAAATACAAAAATGGCAGAGGTCACAAAAATCTTTCCATAAAAGCTTCCCAGTATTTCCACATATTTTACATTGGAATCCGCCTGTGCATTTTTCTTTATGTACAGATACATATTGGTTATCCGGTACAGATAGAAAAATACAAGCTCCAGAAGAAACAGACTAAAGCCCTTAAAATAATCCGTCAATACAGCTTTGAAAGAAACTGTACTGGTGGAACTGTCTTTTTTTAAAAGTCCCTGCAAAGCCCCCTGATACATTTTATGTATCAGAAGCAGAAAAATAAGGGAAAAGACAGCACCTGTAATACTTCCTGCGGCGGCTCCCGCGGCTCCAAAAGCAGCTTCATAGGAAGAATTAAACAGTAATGCCCCAACCTTGGCACCATAGGTTTTCAGGGAAGAGACGAAAATTAAGGATGAGGTTCCAAAAATAAAAGCCTCGATAATCCCGGAAAAATAAGTCGGCATTTTACTTCCCAGACCTTCAAAATATCCCCTGAAAACACCTGCCAGGGCATGGAGAATTAAAAAGATGCCCATAACCCTTAAATGGATGCCTGCCAGCTTCATATGAAATACACTTAAAATGGTGTCAGATACAAAATAAAGTAAAGCGGCACCCATGACAGAGATAAACAGACTAATGATAAGTAAATATACAAAAAGCTTTTTGGCATTGCGGTACTGTTGCTTTTGTACACTTTCCCTTACCAGCTTTGAAGTTATAAAAAGGCTGGTATCTCCAAAAAACAGGCTGAAAAGACCATATAATGCCAGAGAAACGGACAAAAAGCCATTTCCTTCATTCCCAATCATATTTGTGATGGGTATTCGGAATAAGAAAAAAATAAGAATACCTGTATAGCCCAAATTCCAATACAAATTTTTTTTAAAATTTCCGGATTCTTTTTTCATGAATATGCTGTAATCCTCTCTTTAGTTTTCCTCTCTTGTAATCCCCAAAATATTTAATACCGCATTCTGCCTGGAAATCATTATCTGTTCTTCTTCGGGGGTCATATGGTCATATCCGCACAAATGAAGCATACTGTGGGCGATTAAAAATGCAAATTCCCGTTTCAGACTGTGACCATACTCTTTGGCCTGCATAATTGCTTTTTCCACGGAGATAATAATATCGCCTAAAATCAGTTCCCCACTGTCCGGCTCAAAGTAATCGAAGGTATATTCTTCCACATGTTCAAAATTGCCGGGCTTATCATATTCCACATTCGGAAAAGACAATACATCGGTAGGAGCATCTATATTTCTGTTTTCCTTATTATAGACACGGATGCCTTCGTTATCCGTAAGCAAAAGACTTACCTGGGCTTCATAAGGACAATGTTCACTGTCCAAAACCGCTAAGGCTACCTTGTGAAAAATATCCTCCCAGTCAAAATCAAAGGAATAATTAATTTCATTATCAGCGTAAAAAGTCATAGTATAAATTCTCCTCAATATAGGTTCGTTTCATCACCTGTAATTCATGAATGGAAATATCACAATCATATAAAAGGTCTGTATGTAAAAATAAATCGAAAATTTCATCTATGATTTTATCATAGTCGATTTTTTCTTCTTTCGTATTTTTCTGTGCAATTAAAATGTGTTCGATGACTTTATTGGAAGTCAGTACCACACAGGCTTCCTTCGAACCATAAATTCCCTGTCTGCATTCTGCTATCAGATTTTTAAGCTCTTCGGGAAATTCATAATAATCGGTCAGAAGCATCCGGTTGCCATCTTTGGTTTCCATGGTATTATCTGCAATTTTATAATAATAACAGCAGCCCTTTACTGCTTTATGGTTCATGCCGAGCTTTCGGGCAATACGCTCTCCCAGATAAGCCGTATGGATGGCTTCAAAATAAGCCTCCTTATCTTTTGTTTTAAGCCCTGCCATAACGGGAAATTCCTGGTCGTTAATGTCAGCATACTTGTCCTGTAACATATACATGGAAAGACGGCTGAAATATTTTAAAATCAGAAATAATAAAACCATGTTTATAAACAGGTTTAATAACGGCATATAAAAAAGAGTCACAGAAAAAATCTGATTCTCAAAAATTACCAGATAGGCAGTCTGTAATATAAAGGACATGATTCCCGAAAGAATCATGGGACCCGTTACCTGAAAATCCAGTCCCAGATTGGAGAAAAATGCAATTCCTAAGAGTCCAATCATAAAATACAGAAAAAAGATATACATATTTCCACTGTCACAAAGGCAGGTGGTCAACAGTAAAAGCATACTGCCTCCGGTCAGACCGATGAGTGCATTGCTGAACATGGACAGCACTACCATAATGGAAAGAAATACCCAGCTTAAAGCAGGGGCAAATATCATTCCCATGGAAACAAAAAAAGAAATCAAAAATACCACCAGAAACCGGAATGGATGATTTTTGTTGTCATAATCCAGGGTATCATAAAGCCTGCCCTGATACCATAAGAACACCATCACAAAACAGCCCCAGAGAAAGGTAATGGTATTTCTGATAATTTCCGTACTGGGCCGGTTTAAGGCATAGGTTACTCCTGCCACGAAAAAAGTCATGGTAAAAATCATAAGAAAGCTAACGAGCAGATTTCTTATGAGAATGATATTTATCTTTTGTTTTTTCTCTTGATTCATATGTTTCGTAAGCCTTTACAATTTTTTGTACTAAGGGATGTCTTACCACATCCTTACTGGTAAGACGGCAAAAAGCAATATCCTCTATTTTGGATAATACTTTTTCAGCAACATCCAGCCCTGACTGGGTTCCCGCAGCCAAATCCTTCTGGGAAGCATCTCCGGTCACCACAACTTTAGAACCAAAGCCGATTCGAGTCAAAAACATTTTCATCTGTGCCGGCGTGGTATTCTGTGCTTCGTCAAGAATGATAAAAGCATTGTCCAGAGTCCTTCCACGCATATAAGCTAAGGGAGCCACCTCAATTAATCCCTTTTCCATATTTTTCAAAAAGCTTTCTGCTCCCATAATCTGATACAGGGCATCGTACAGGGGTCTTAAGTAAGGGTCTACTTTGCTTTGCAGATCTCCCGGTAAAAATCCAAGCTTCTCTCCGGCTTCGATTGCCGGTCTGGTGAGGATGATTCTTTCTACTTCGTTATTTTTAAATGCGGTAATTGCCATGGCCATGGCAAGGTAAGTCTTTCCGGTTCCGGCAGGTCCCATGCCGAAAACAATCATGTTATCCCGGATGGCATCCACATACTGTTTTTGTCCCAGTGTTTTGGGCTTTATGGGTTTTCCGCTGATGGTATGGCAGATAAGGCTGCTGTCTGCCACAAGCAGTGCATCCTCCTTTTCCTCCATACTCATGGCAATGGCATAATCCACATTCTGTTCCTGAATCTGATTTCCCCTTTTCGATAATTCCCATAACTGCTGCAAAACTTTTTCTGCTTTTTTAACATTTGGTTCGTTTCCGATAATTTTAATTCCTGAGTCCCGGTTCACAATAGAAACCTGAAATCCTCTTTCCAGCTTTCTGGCATAAATGTCAAACTGTCCGAAGATGTTTCTACTGTGCTCTAAAGGAATCTCTAAATAGATTTCATGTTCCGTCATGGAGTTCCTCCATTATTTTATATTCATTACATTTATATTTTATTTTTAAGGTGCCTGTTAAATAGCCCCTGGCACCAGTTGTATTTATTTTAACATTTTTTTCAATAATTTGTACCCCTTTTTCCTGTAAAGTTTCTATTATTTTATATAATTTTTTATTTAGGATATCTGAAACCTCTTTTGTGGTATACATTTTTTCATAAATATGATAATCGCGGACAGTAATTTTTTTTATTTTAAGCAAAGAAGAGAAAAAATCAGTGAACCTGTTTTCGATATCTTCCGTCAGAGTATCGTAACTGGAATAAGGAATCCCGGCAAAAGGAAGAAGATAATTTTTTTTGTTTGTACAAACCATTATTTTTTTCTTTTCCCTTCCGGTATATACTTTTTCTTGATACGTTTTATTTAAAGCTTCATAAACCGGATATTCGCAGGTAAGACAGATATCTCCGTCAGCACGACAATATCTTACTTCCTGCAATGAGCCGTCTTCTGCCGGAATTTCCACTTTTCCGGCAATCAGAACATCCCCTTTTTTCACACTATCCCCTTTTTTTACCATTAAAGTACCCTGACGAATCAGCACGGATTCTACAACGCCGTCAAAGGAGGCAACAAGATTTTCACCATAAGTTTGCGGCTCTTCTTTTTTTATTATTTCGCCATCATTTTCTTTTAGCAAAATCTGAAGGGAGGTTCCCTTTAAATAAATGGAAACCCAGGTGACTTCTTCATATTGATTCCGCAGACTGGTTTTTAACTTGGCAATGGGAATCTCCGACAGGGGCATTCCATAATAAATTCCCTGGGACTTTAGAAAATCTTTTAAAATATCATTGGTTATGGAATAATTACCGTCGATTTGTATATTCCATAAAAAATGAGAAGCAATCCATAAAAGAAGCAGACCAAGGAAAGGGGCTGTAAAAAATAACTTCCTTTTTGTCTGCTTCTTAAACCAGAAAATAGGGCCCTGTTTTTGTATGATTTTTATTTTTATCCCGGATTTTTTTACCAGGGGCTTCAGATTAAAAAAATCTTTTGCCTGTAATTTAAACCGGCAGTTTTCTTTGGATAATACAATATCATACAAAATAATTCCATGATGGGAACACAGGTTAAAAAAACGTTCTGTCTTTTCTCCTGTAATTACGACTTCAATTAAATTTTGAAATAACAAAAGAGCCTCCCACTATAAAAATTTAATTTCCTTAATCTCCCCTTTTATTTTGATTTCCTCTTTGGAATAAAGCTCAATCACAAGCTGACTGCCGGATATCTGTATCTGATTATTCTGGCATTTGAGGATTAATTTTTCCGGAAAGTATTGAACTATATTTTTGAAATTTTCAATTATCATTTCTTTGTTTCCTGTCATGGAAATAATAGAAGCTCCCAAAAAGACATCTTTTGGGAGCTGACAGGCAGTAATAAGCTGTTCATAAACAGGAGTATCATGTTTTTTCTTCATAATAGAATATATGTCATCTGCTTATGATATATGATTTCAATTTTTTTGTTTTTTAATTACTTATGATAAGGTTCTTTTGAAATAATCCGGTATGCCCGGTAAAGCTGTTCTGATAAAATAACTCTCATAAGCTGGTGCGGAAATGTCATATCCGAAAAACTAAGTAGTCTGTCTGCCCTCTTTAAGACCGAAGGGTGCAGTCCCAAAGAACCGCCGATAACAAATGCAATAGAACTTTTTCCGCTTAATGCCAGCTGTTCTATCTGCCTTGCAAAAGAAACGGAATCGAGCTTTTCGCCCTTAATGGCAAGTGCATAAACATACATCTCCGGCCGGATAAGCTTTAGCAGTCTGTCTGCCTCTTTTAAAAGAATCTGTTCTTCTTCTGTCTTACTGCATTTATCCGGTGTTTTTTCATCCGCCACTTCCAGGATTTCAAGCTTACAGTATCTGGACAAACGTTTTGCATATTCCAGGATTGCATCTTTATAAAATTTTTCTTTTATTTTTCCTACGGCGATAATGGTTATTTTCATTTTTCAAAAATCTCCGGATAAATATCATCTACAAAGCTGTCCAAAAAAGCGGCATCCAGATTCATGAATTTATGGGAAATCATTTCTTTCATTTTTTCGGTCCTTCTGAAATATTTTTCCTCTTCGCACTCTTCTTTACAGTCGGTATCGATAATATCCCGGCTGATATTTTCCCGGCACCAGTTACTTAAATTATCCGTCAGGTTATTTTCCTCGGTAGCCTTGATTTTAAAGGTTTTATAAGACTTTATGGATAACAGCCCCATGAGAATAAAGAGAAGGAAAAGGGTACCCATGACACCTAAAATCAGATATTTTGAAAAAAGATTCATGGAAAGCGGAATCTTATCAAAAAAAATCAAAATAACACACACCAATCCTATTGTGCCTACCAGCAGAAGCGAAAATGCCCCCGATTTAAACTCCTCGGCTTTTTTAGAGGATTCCTCATAAACGCCATAGCTTTCCTCTAAATGCATTCTTCTTGTCTTTGCCTGTGTTTTGGTATCTTCCAGGACCCGGTCTTCTTCCAGGCTTTCCGCAAAAAACCCTTCTTGGGATTCTTTAGGAAACATAGTTAAGGCAGTGTCAAATGAGTTTGTGTTTTCTTCATTCTTAGCCAGTTCTTCTACCAATTCGGTACCACAGTCAGCACAGATTAAAATTCCTTCACGATATTCGGTTTTACATTTTGGACACCAGGGCATAACTTTTCTCCTTATTTATCTCTCAAATACTCATCAATACCTTTTGCACCTGCTTTTCCGGCTCCCATGGCCAGAATTACGGTTGCCGCACCTGTTACGGCATCCCCTCCGGCATAAACCGCTTCTTTGCTTGTCTTACCGGATTCTTCATCGGCAACAATACATTTCCATTTATTGACTTCCAAACCTTCCGTGGTAGAAGAAATCAATGGATTCGGGCTGGTGCCAAGAGACATGATTACCGTATCTACATCCATGATAAATTCAGAATCCGGTTTTACCACAGGTCTTCTTCTTCCTGAGGCATCCGGCTCCCCAAGTTCCATTTCCACGCATTTCATTCCGCAGACCCATCCGTTTTCATCCGTTAAGATTTCTACCGGATTGGTTAAAAGATTGAAGATAACACCCTCTTCCTTTGCATGATGCACTTCTTCCACTCTGGCAGGTAATTCTTCCTCACTTCTGCGGTAAACAATATGAGTTTCACTGCCCAGCCTTAAAGCGGTACGTGCCGCATCCATGGCTACATTACCGCCGCCTACGACAGCGACTTTTTTTCCACGCATAATAGGAGTGGGTGAAGTCGTATCAAAGGCTTTCATTAAATTGCTGCGGGTAAGATATTCGTTGGCGGAAAAAACACCATTGGCATTTTCACCGGGGATTCCCATAAATTTGGGTAATCCGGCACCGGAGCCGATAAAGACAGCCTGAAATCCTTCTTCTTCAATTAATTCGTCAATGGTTACGGATTTCCCCACAACGACATTGGTTTCAATCTTTACTCCCAAAGATTTTACATTTTCAATTTCTTTGGAAACCACATCTTTTTTCGGAAGACGAAATTCAGGAATCCCATATACCAGAACTCCGCCCGGTTCATGCAGTGCTTCAAAAATGGTAACATCGTAGCCAAGCTTTGCCAAATCCCCGGCACAGGTAAGTCCGGCAGGACCGGAACCGATAACAGCGACTTTTTTTCCATTTTTTTCTCTGGCTCCTTCCGGCTTTATGCCCTCGGCAGAAGCCCAGTCCGCCACAAAACGTTCTAATTTGCCGATGGACACGGCATCCCCCTTGATTCCCCGAATGCAGTTACCCTCACACTGGCTTTCCTGCGGACATACACGGCCGCAGACAGCAGGAAGTGCAGAAGATTCACTGATTATCTGATATGCTTTTTCAATATTTCCCAGTTTCACCTGTTCGATAAACTGGGGAATCTGAATGGAAACCGGACAGCCTTTTACACACTGTGCATTTTTACAGTTAATGCATCTGGATGCTTCTTTCATT
>CAZDAT010000033.1:0-14490 GCA_964503695.1 uncultured Lachnospiraceae bacterium | reverse complement strand
GAATCAATATTAAAATTTCTTCTGGCAAAAAGACCCGCCACCTTGGAAAGTACACTGGGTCGGTTTTCTACCAGCACAGAATAAATTCTTCTCATATCTTACTTCTCCTGCTACACTACATCCATGGGGTCTACCAGACATTCCATCAAAACTGCCCCTCTGGTCTGCAAAAACTTCTCAATTCCCTGTTCGGCTTCTTCCATGTTCCCTAAACGGATAAAAGGCATCTGATAAGCCTCCGCAATCTTTTCCAAATCAGGACTTCCGGTCAAATCAATCATGGAATAATTGTCCTTATAAGTAAAATGCTGGTATTGTCTTACCATTCCAAGAACATTGTTTTTTAACACGATAATCTTAACATCAATGCCATACTGCCTCATCGTGGCAAGCTCCATCATGGACATCTGAAAAGAACCGTCTCCGCAAACTGCAATTACCTGCTTTTCCGGTTTTCCCAGCTTTGCACCCATGGCTGCCGGAATGGAATAGCCCATGGTTCCCATTCCTCCCGAGGTTAAAAAACGCCCTTTTTTTACAATATGATAATTGCAGGACCAAATCTGGTTCTGTCCCACATCCGCTACATAAACGGCATCATCTTCCATCTGGTAAGATAATTTTTTAATAAATTCTGCCGGGTCTACATACTTCTGACCAGGCTTTCTCTTTATACTCATGGTTTCTTTATATAAGTTCAGGGTTTCTATCCAGAGTCTGTGCTCACAGGTGATTTCTTCCTTACATAAATCCTCAAATATATGTTTCGCATCCCCTACAAGGGGAATGGTGGGTCCTGCATTTTTCCCAATTTCACAAGGGTCGATATCTATGTGTACCAGAACCTTGTTCTGCATAATCACATCCGGCTGGTTCACCGCCCGGTCTGCCACTCTGGCACCTACCATAATCAAAAGGTCGGATTCATTCATTGCCCGGTTGGCATAAGCCTTTCCGTTATTTCCTACATTTCCGTAATACAGCGGATGCTCGGTAGGCATAACACCGATTCCCATCATGGTACTGACTACCGGAATCTGATACTTTACTGCAAATGCCATCAGTTCTTCTTCCGCACCGGATAAAAACACACCGCCGCCTGCACAAATCAGAGGTCTTTTTGCCTTTTCCAGTTCTTTTCCCACTTTATGTATCTGGACAATGTTACCTTTTACCGTCGGTTTATAGGTCCGCATACTGATTTCTTCGGGATATTTAAACTTTGACACGGTCTGGTTCTGGACATCTATCGGAACATCAATCAGAACCGGTCCCTTACGCCCGGTATTTGCAATATAAAAAGCTTCTTTCATGATTCTTGGAATGTCTTCTGCATTTTTCACAAGATAGCTGTACTTTACAAAGGATTCTGAAGCCCCTGTAATGTCTGCCTCCTGAAAGACATCACTTCCCAAAAGGGAAGAATCTACCTGTCCGGTAATGCAGACCAGCGGAATACTGTCCGCGTATGCAGTGGCAATTCCGGTAATCAGATTGGTAGCACCGGGGCCGCTGGTAACTGCACACACACCGACGTTTCCCGTAATTCGTGCCAGTCCGCTGGCGGCGTGGGCTGCATTCTGCTCCGTACGAATAAGAATCGTCTTGATATCTGTATTTAAAATGCTGTTGTAAAAAGGACAAATCGCAACTCCCGGATAACCAAAGACCACGTCTACTCCTTCTTTTTCCAGGCATTTTACCAATAAATCTGCTCCGTTCATAACCACTCCTCCGAAAAAAGATACTTTTCGATATTTTATCACACTAAAGCATCAAACACAATGCCAATTACTTAAATCTTCCAAAAAATTCTGACAATGGGGAGATGACTTTATTAAAATCATCTATGGACTGATTCAGCTTCTGAAAATCAATACTGTTCATATTTTCCATGGCTTGTGACACCCCTTCACTGCTTTCTGCCACAAGACCGTCTACACTTTCCAAAATGGTATCTGCGTGCTCTGCCATCCCTGTCACCTGTTCCAGTGCTACGTTGGCGTTATATAAGGTTTCCGTCACCTTTGGTACTAAAACCGCCACTGCCAGTAACAGAATCAGAAAAATCCCTGCCATGGCAAAAACCAGTGCTTTCATCATATTAAGCTGTTTTTTCAGATAATTTCTTTCCTGCTCATTCTGTTCCCTGATTTCATCCATTAAAACCCTGATATTATTTTCTTCCATATTCCTACCTCTTTTTTACTTTTTTTCAAGCAGTCTCTGCACCAGCTTTACGGCATCTGCCGCGTCTCTGGAATAACCGTCTGCTCCTATCTGTTTTGCATAATCTTCGGTAATCACGGCACCGCCTATGATAATCTTTGCACTGCATTCTTTTTCTTTTGCATACTGTACCACCGCATTCATTTCCTGCATGGTCGTAGTCATCAGGGCCGACAGTCCAATCACAGAAGCATTGGCGCTGATTGCAGTTTCCACAATTTGCTCTTTGGGAACATCCTTTCCCAAATCAATCACATGATAACCGTAATTTTGAAGCATCAGTACCACCAGATTTTTTCCAATATCGTGAATATCCCCTTCCACAGTAGCTATCACAATGGTTTCTTTCTCTTTTTTCTCTCCTGCCCTCTGCAATACCGGTGAAAGTACCGAAATGGCATTTTTCATGGCTTCCGCCCCGGCGATTAGCTGGGGTAAAAAGTAAGTACCTTTATCAAATAATTCCCCCACCTTCTGAATGGCAGGAAGCAGGCTGTCATTTAATAATTCTTCCGCATCATTTCCCTTTTCAAGAAGTCTCTTTGTTTCTTCCACAATCGCCTGTTTCTTTCCCTTTAATACCATTTCATAAAGGGAGGTGGTATTAAGGAGCGCTGCTTCTTCCCTGCTTGGTTCTTTTTTATTGACTGCTGTGGCAGAAATGGATATATCCTGCATTTTTTCAATATAACGGATATCGCTTTCCTTTTTATTTAACAGAAGATTTCCGGCAAATGCCGCCGCCACCAACAAATCCTGGTTAGGATTTGCAATCGCCATGGTCAGTCCTGTCTGGATTGCCATGGTTAAAAAGGAGGTATTTACCACGATTCTTTCCGGCAGTCCAAAAGAAATGTTGGACAGACCGCAGGTGGTCGTCAATCCATTTTCTTTGCAATAGCGGATGGTTTCCAGTGTCTCCAGGGCCGCCATTTTATTGGCACCTACCGTTGCTACCAGACCGTCCACAACAATATCTTCTTTTGTAAAGCCCAAAGCAAAGGCTTTCTCCAAAATGGAATTTATAATCCCTATTTTCTCCTCAAGACTTTGCGGCAGTCCTTCATCGGACACCGGAAGCAGTACAAACATTGCCCCGTATTTTTTTGCTATGGGTAACAGGTTTTCTATTTTTTCTTTTTCCAGAGAAATAGAATTTAACAGTGCCCGCCCCGGATATCTTCTTAATGCGGCTTCACAGACCTGTACATCACTGGAATCAATGGACAGGGGCAGATTCGTAGCCATGGTCAGTTCTTCGATGGCTTTTAGCATAAGCTCCTTTTCGTCCACACCACTCATTCCCATATTGACATCCAGAATCCGGGCTCCTTTTTCTTCCTGGGTGGCAGCAAATTCCAGAACCATTTCCATGCTTTTCTTACGAAGCTCTTCCTGTAACTTTTTCTTTCCTGTGGGATTGATTCTCTCTCCCACAATCATAAAAGGACTGTCAATATCAAAGGAAACGGTGCTTCTTTCACTGGTTACATGGCACTTTCTCTCATAATTTCCCGGCACAGGGGCTTTCTCATGTAACAGTGCAATCATTTCCTTAATGTGTTCCGGTGTTGTTCCACAGCATCCTCCCAGAATGGAAGCCCCTCTTTCCCAGAGCATGGCGACTTCCTTTGCAAAATCTTTACTGGAAAGACCATATACCGTATTTCCATTCTCATCCAGCATGGGCATTCCTGCATTGGGTTTGGCAATGAGCGGAATCTTAACGGCAGAATTTATTTTCTCAAACATGGAAATCATCTGTGCCGGTCCTGTGGAGCAGTTAATACCAAAGGCATCTGCACCCAGACTTTCCAGCGTAACCGCAGCCGTAAGCACATCGGTTCCGTATAATGCCCTTCCATCGGCTTCAAAGGTCATGGTTACCATGACAGGAAGGTCGCAGACTTCTTTTGCCGCAATCAGTGCTGCCCTGCTTTCCTGTAAGCTCATCATGGTTTCCACTACCAGCAAATCCACCCCGGCTTCTGCAAGATATGTAATCTGTTCCTTATAAATATTCACCAGTTCTTCAAAATCCATGGTTCCCATGGGAAAAAGCTGTTGTCCGGTCATGGTAAGGTCACCTGCCACAAAACATTTTCCATCTGCCGCTCGCCTGGAAAGAGCTACCAGCCTGTGATTCATTTCCTTAATCTGTCCTTCCAGACCAAATTCCTGTAACTTGATTCTGTTGGAGGTAAAGGTAGGTGCATACAAAATATTACTTCCTGCCTCCACATATTCTTTTTGAAGCCCGATAAAAACATCCTCATGCTCCAGAATCCATTGTTCCGGACATACACCTGCAGGCATTCCCCGCTTCTGCAAATTAGAGCCTGTTGCCCCATCTAAAAAAAGTAACTTTTCTTTTACTAAATCTCTAAATTCCTGTTTTGTCATATCTCTTCTCCTAATGCCTTTCCTAAAATAAAAGCAAAAAATATTTCTTATACTTTACCACAGTGTAAAAAAAATGAAAAGCAATAACAAAAAAAGCATTATGTACCGCTTCGATTCATTTTACTTTTGTAAAACTCCCATTCTGGTACATAATGCCTGTATGATAACTCTTTTTTATTCACTTTTTGTCATGCCATAAATTTTATTCTTCTCCTGTGTATGGTTCAAAATCCGTACCATCTTCCTGTATCAGTGTTGCTCCTTCGGGAATCTCATTCTGCAAAAGGGAAGCAATATAATTAATCCTTTTCATGGCACATTCATAGTTTTCTGCCGCCGCCTGAATCAGCGAATCACTGACGTAATCCTCTTCATAAGCTTCCTCATACAGCCTTACTGCCTCTTTCATGTAATCAGAGGCATCATCGGCAAGCTCTTCCACACTGCCAAATTCTTCCGGTATCTCCAGCTCTGCCAGTTGTTCAAACTGCTCTGACAGCTGTTCCATTTTTATCAAAAGGGTCTCTACCGCATTCTCTGACTGTTCATCAATAGAAGAAATCTCTGATTCTATATTCGAAACCTCTGTATAAAATGTAGTCATGTTATCTTTAAAAACATTCAGTTCCTCTTTTTCACCGCAGGCAGACAATAAAAGCATCCCCAGCGCAGCACCTGTTATCAGATATTTTTTTAACATTTTTCAGTCCTTTTTCCCATAATTTCCGGTTTTTAAAGCTTCATGCTTTCTAAGAAACACCAGCTCTTCCATAACCTATGACACTGTAACATATCTTTACACTTTTGACAAGAAGGGGAAAATTTACATACACTCCGGCTTTGCAATATCATAATTTACAGGTCTGTAAAAGCCTTCCCGGATAGCTTTGTAATCTTTCGGATATATCTGCATCAGATACATTAATTTTGTTATGACTGCCTCGATGGTCATATCGTAGCTTTCAATCAGGTTAAAATCTTTCTTTACCCTTGAGCCGACTTCATACACTTCCATGTTACTGCCTTCATTTACCACCTGGGTGGCAATCACTGCCAGTTTTCCTTCCCGAATCCAGCGGTTCATCTGTTTATAAAATTCATCTTTTAAGGTTTCCGGGATTCCTCCCACCCCAAATCCTTCTATCACAAGACAATCATAAATACCAAACAGAAATTCCAGCATTTGAGGTTTGGTTCCGGGAATTAATTTTAACACTCCAATGCTGTCATGAAGCTTTGGGGTAAATTTAACTTCTTCTTCAAAAACACCGGGAGCAATATATCTGAAAATCTTATCCTCACGAATGGTGGCAAGCTCCGGAAAATTCACACTGGAAAATGCGGCATAGCTGTGAGCATGGGTTTTCTTTGCCCTGGTCCCGGCAATGACACTGTGATTGAAAACAACCTGCACTCCCGAAGAACTGTCCGCACAGGCATAGCGGATGCTGTCGGTAAGATTCGTTTTTGCATCCGTATTTTCCAGACCAATGGGTTTCTGGGAACCGGTCAGGACAATGGGTTTTCTGGAATTTTGAATCATATAGGACAATGCCGCCGCAGTATATGCCATGGTGTCTGTACCATGCAAAATTACAAAACCATCATACTTATCATAATTCTTCCGGATTTCTTCGGTAACAATACTCCAATGCATGGGAGTCATATTGGTACTGTCTATATTACACGCCTGAACCGTATCTACATCACAAAATTCTTTTACATTCGGAATATAATCTAAAATATCACTGTCTGTTAATCCGGGGGCATAACCGTCTTTTTTCATGGTAGAAGCAATGGTTCCTCCGGTACATATGAGTAAAATCTTTTTCTTATTCATTCGTTTTTTCCTGTTCACTGAAAAATTTCATTTAAATGTTTTGCTCTTTTGTTAATGACGATAGAAAGAATCTGTTTTGCTTCCTCTTTCTGTTTTCGGTTAATGCACTGCCGGAGGTTCGTAAAATTCTTTTTAAACTCGTTCATGCCTGCCGCTTTTTCTTTATTCTCCAGACGACGTACCACCATGGCTGCACTCTGCCACTGTTCCCGGCTTAATGCCTGTCCCAGTCTCATAAAATCCAGACTTTTCAAAAATTCTATCTGTTCCTTCGTATATTCCATGATTGCTCCTTAAATATTTTAGGATGAAATTTATTTTCATATGATACCAAGATTTTTGCGGTTATGTCAAGTTGGCAGAGAAGCCAAAAGGGACTGCCGCATTAAGAAAGAATTCCTTGATGCAAAGCTATTCCTTAATGACTTCAATCCCATCAGGTGCCTGAATTTCTGTTTTTACAGTACCATCCTTTTGTAAGTGATGCTCCACTTTTAAAATTCCTTCCGGTGTGGGATATGTTCCCTTTACCCAGTTAAGTCCGCACAGGTTCGGATTTATCGCAATCTTTCGGCACCCCGGTTCCACAATCCGGATTCCCAGAATGTATCTTGTCAGCCAACTGGTAATACTGCTTGCCCAGCCATGACACAGACTATGACGAAATCCCTGATAGCAGTATCTTCCATAAGTTCCATGAACATCAATTTCATGTTCTTTTGGAAGCCTGTCAATGGGTGCCGCATTCTCCAGCCACCGGATATCAAAATCTTCCCAGAAGGAGGTTGCTCCCAGACGAAGCATACCGCCCCAGTATTCTTTGGCAGTTTCAAAAGCTCCCTCTACATCCCCGGCTTCTGCTCTTGCCTGTAAAATATAATATCCCATAAAGGTAGACATTCCCTCTGCCCCTCCGACTTTCAAGCTTTCTTCATTTACCTTTTTTGCATCTAACAGCCCTGCCAGAACCGCCAGTGCATTTGCCTGCTTTGCCGATACACATCTGACCGGATACTGTATCAGCCTTTCGTAGTCTTTCCTGCAAAGCTCTACCATTTCCTCTTCATGAAACAGCCCGAAGATTTGACCCGCATATCTGGCAGCCAGTACCCTCAGAGCCTGCAGGCCTGTATCCGTATCTTCTTTGCTGTCTCTGGTGGGCCAGTCTACAAACCTCATTTCCGGTGTGGTGTCCTGTCCGTTTTCCCCAATATATTTTGACAGCTCTTTGCAGATATCTTTCATATACGGAATCTGTTTTTTCAGATATTCCCGATTTCCAAACTGCATGAAATAATCATACTGGATAATAATCCACCACATGGAATAGGATGGAATATCGTTCATCCATGCTCCTTGGGGTGTTTCCCGAACCACATAATCCAGACTGTCGCGGATTAATTTCTGGTCTCCAAAAACCGTCTGAATCGTCATAATCTCAGGATGAAGGTCACCAATCCATACCAGACGGTCTCTCTTAATACCGTCCCAGATGTATTTCTGCATATTTAAATGCACCGTATAAGCCCCGACATCCCAGATTTGATTCACCAGCTTATCATCACATTCAAAGCTTCCAATATAGGGAACATCCCTGTAAAGAAGCATTGCTTTCACTGTCTTTAAATATAGCTGTACCCCCGGAGTCAATACCTCGATTCTTACAAAGCGGAACCCCGTCTGTCCTGCCGCATTCATGCTCAATTCTCGGACATATACGGTAAAATCCCTTGCCGCATGGTCATTGGTAGCATTTTTTTCTCCGCCAAGCTCACTCATGGCCTCCATAACCGATTCACCAAAGCAAAGTCTGAGTTTTACGTTTTCTTCATCACCAATTACTTTTTGTACACAAAATTCCAGGCCACCATGAAGCTCTCTTCCAAAATCCAGTAATAAAAACGGTGTACCGCAGGTACTGTCCAGCTTGCATAAATCTTCTCCATGAAGGGATACCTGACTGGAATGCTCTCTTAACATTGCCTCGGCATTTTCAACCATTCCCTCCGATTTACATACAATTCTTTTCGGAGTCAGATAAAGCCGGCTACGTTCATCCGTTTCAACACAGGATTCCAGGGCAAGCTTTTTTTCCAAACAATCCTCTCTTTTTTTCAAATCGTCTTCCCCCTTTCACGCCTAACCTTTTACTGCACCTGCAACCATACCTTCCAGATAATATTTCAGACAACTGCACGTGATGAGCACTAACGGAACCGTTCCTATAATAAATGCCGCTGACAAAAGACCGATATCTGTTCTTACATATCCCTGTGCATTGTTAAATACAATCTGACAGAAGGTCTTCATATCATCCCCTCCGGTCAGTGCAACAGTGGGCCAGATATAATCGTTATACATTGCAACCACAACCTGAATGCCGATAGTAATCAGTGTAGGTTTCAAAAGCGGAAGCCCTATCTTCATCATTGCCTGAATCTCATTTGCTCCATCCACCTTTGCCGCGTCAAACAATTCCTGCGGAATCTGCTCAAAATTCGTCTTTGCCAGAATAACACCAAACACCTGCTGACTGCCGATATAGGGAAGAATCAATGCCCAGTAACTGTTTACCAGCCCCATCTTTTCCACAATCATAAACTGCGGAACTATGGTAATCGTTGCCGGAACCATCATAACTGCCATCAAAATTCCAAACAGAACCTTTTTCCCCTTAAACTCCATTCTGGCAAACGCATAACCGCTTAAAGTTGCATTCACAAGGATTCCTATTAAAGAAATTCCACAGATAAATAAAGAATTAACAATCGGTTTCTTTACAAAATCGAAAGCTTTGATAAAATTATCGGTATATAACTCTTTGGGCAATGCCAGAAAATCCGTATTAATCAGAACCGTAGGTTTAAAAGACATATTAACCATCATGACAAAAGGAAGAAAGGTAAGGATTAATAAAAGAATCAAACCAGTCCTGCTGAAAATATAAGATATCCGAAATTGTGTTTTCTTTTTCATTCCGTCTTCGCCTCCTTCATTGACATAAGTTTATTCATAAGCATTGTCATAAGTACAATAATAAAGAACAGTACCACACCCAATGCGGAAGAATAGCCCTGTCTTCCATCACCAAATGCCACCTTATACATATAAAGAGAAGGAATCATGGTATCGTACCCCGGTCCTCCGTCTGTCAGGGCTGCTACCTGACCAAAGCCTGACAAACTGCTGATAAGACTTAAAGTCGCTACCACCTTCATATAGGGCCATACCCCCGGCAACTGTACATTTTTTATAATTCCCCAGGTACCTGCACCATCAATCTTTGCCGCATCATAAAGGGAGCCGTCGATTCCGTTAATTCCTGTATGAAATAATAAAAAGTACATTCCTGATACAAAAGGAAAGCCCATCAGAATAATGCACCAGAGTGCTGTATTGCTGTCATTCAGCCAGTTATGTATCAGATTATCCATATGAAAAAGCTGCAAAAAGCTGTTAAATCCAAAGTTTGGATTGTACAAAAATTTCCAGATTAAAATCGTAACAATAGAGGGCACAAGCATCGGAAGCACAAATGCAGTTTTGACCGCACGAGCCACCTTCTGTCTTCTAACAAAAAACAAGAGAAGTGCCGCAAGAAGCGGAAAAAAGCAGCTGTTAAACACCGCAAAGCCACTAATCAGCACCTGATTTCTGAAAGAAAGCCAGAAAATCTCATCTGATAAAAGCTTCTTAAAATTCTCAAGTCCGATAAAATGTGTCTGTACTGTGGCTGCTGCAACTTTATCCGTAAGAGATGTTACAAATGCAACGCCTACAGAAAGATATAAAAACACAAACATCATGACAAATGTGGGCAGGATAAATAAATATGGAATACATTTCTTAAATATTTTTTTCATGTTACACCTCTTAACTTCCTTGTTTCATCTAAAAAAGGGATGTGAAACACATCCCTTTTCCTTTCTTACCAATTACGTAGTAGGGTCAAGATCGTATCCACCATTTTCCATCTGACTTACTGTATAGTTATGCATTACATCATTCAGACCATTTAAGAATGTATCAAGATCAATGGAGCCCGCAATAAATTTATTAATCAGATCATTATGTACGGAACGGTCAGCTTCTGTTGTCTGGCTCATGCCAATCAGTTCGGAACTAAATTCCTTCACAGGTCCGCCAACAATAAATCCTGCCAGTTTTTCGTTCAGCTCATCACTTAAAGCAACACCCTTAATCATGGCAGGTCCCTGAACATAATTTCCGTTAGAAAGTGTTTCTTCATAACAGGTCTGGGCACCTTCCTGTGAATACCAGTAAAGGTAGAAGTCCAATACACGTGCATCATGGTCATCATCTCCCTTAGGAAGGATACCCATAACATTACCTAATGTATAAAGACCACGCATTTCAGAACCAAATCCTTCCGGTGCATCTGCAAAGCCCGGTACATTGAAGGTTGCCCATTCAAACTGCTGTTCTTCCGGCATCTGGTTTAAGTCATCAAGAATCAGACCCACATTCCATGAACCACTAAGAAGTATCGGAGATAACTGTGTTTCAAATTCTGTAACGGTATCTGCACCGCCTGCAATATAGTTTTCCGGGAAATACTGTGCAAGCTTCGCAAATTCTGTCCATGCAGTTTTGCTGACATCAGAGAAAATAATTCCCTCTTCTTTTGCCATCATCTGACGTTCTGTACTGCCAACCGTAAACATATCACAAGCCATGTCATTTTCATCAAATTTAAAATCTATGTTTGCAGACATGGTAGCTTCATCCCATATCGCATCCCCCGGCTGTACGAGGAAATCATATTCCTGACCGCGGAAGCCTGCATCTGCCAGGGAAGCTAATATCCAGGATGCTTCAGAAGATACGGTAATCGGATTCTTCACACCGCTGTCACGGAATTTTTCACAAGCTGCAAGCAATTCTTCCCAGGTATCTGGTGCTTCTAATCCCAGTGCTTCAAAAGCGGTCTTATTATAATAGAAAGAAATACCGCATTTATCAAACGGAAGTGCAATCAAACCAACACCACTGGCTTTATTATACATTTCCGTCAGCACATTCTCATCAAACATGTCTCTGACTTTTCCCTCCTGATAAGGATGGTCCATATCCAGGATTGTTGCCATGTCAAACAAAGAACCCTGTGTCAAAGCGGATGCCGCATCACCTGCGATATCTGCATAGAAGTTTGAATGAACGATATCCGATGTTCCCGTCTTATCTGAGCTGGAAAGTATCGTCTGCATCTTTGTGTTATAGGAATTGTTATCAGCTATTACATCAATGGTAACCTTGGTTTCCGGATGAAGCTTGGTATATTCTTCTGCCAGTTTCTTTTCTCCGGCGGTATAATAACCATTAATTACAGAAACAATGATTTCATCCTGTTTAGATGTGTCCCACGCCGCGTCTGATGCTTCCTCATTCGTACTATCCGCATCGGTCACCGGAGTTTCGGATGTATCCGGTGTGTCTGTACTGCCGCCACAGCCTGCAAGCATTGCAGTTGTCATGGTAAGTGTCATAAGTAATGCTACTAATTTTTTGCTCTTCAAAATGAAAACCTCCTTTTTCATAAAATCCCTGAATCCTCGCCTGTTTTGATTCAAAATCCTCCCTTCCTGTTTTTTACAATTCAGAGAAAAATATTTTATATTTTCACTCGCTACACGAGTAAATTTTGTTCCCATAAGAATGCTGTACGCCGTTTACGGTAGACAGCATTTCTTTTTGTTAATTCTTGATTTTGACTTTTTTTTAATCTCTGTATTAAAAGATTCTGAAAATGTTCTCGTAATCTTTATAAGTATTCTCCTTTTACTTTTAAATCAGCGAAGTATATTATGCACATTTTTTTGATATTTTTTCTTTATTTTTTGTGCATCTTTTATTATATCTGTAGTATAACACCCTTTTGCATATATTGCAAGCATAACTTTACACGTGTAGCAACTTTTTTATGATTATTACTTTTCTGCCAGACATACACATACCTTACCTAAAATTAATTTTCTTAATGCGACAGCCTTTTTTATATTCTTTTCACCCCTTCTTTAATTTTTAAGATACCTGAATCTGTTTTTTGTAATTTATAACGCCCTTTTTTAATTACAACCTTTTATTTACTCCTGTAGCAATTTTCATTGACATCTGATAAAGCCGATTCTATAATTTCATTAAACATCAAAAAATCAGGAGGTGCTTTATGCGTTTGTCTTCTCATGCAATTGATTATCAAAACGATTCGCCCGCAAGGATATTATTCTCCATCTGTGCACCGCTTATCGGAGTCAATGTACTTTTGGCTTTCACAACCACACTGACCAACCAGCTCTACAGTCAGTTCATTGGAACAGAAGCTTTCTCCGTTACCGGATATCTGAATGCTGCAATTACGGCTTTTGCCAATATTGTCTCCAGCATAATGACAGCCGCATGGATTAAAATTGCACCCTCCTTAGATAAAGACCATCCGGAAAAATTTTCAAGACAGATTTTTCATGGCATTCTTGCCATCGCAGTCACAGATATCGTGCTGGCAGTTTTATTTCTGGTCTTTGCAACACCGGTTATGTCTCTGTTACATATTCCCGCAGAAATATCTTCCGCGGCACACCTTTACTATGTGCTCTACATTCTTTTGTATCTTCCTGTTCCAGTAGCAGGTCTTTTTCTCACGGTTGTAAACGGAACAAGCAGTTCCTTAAAACTGTTCTGGGTAAATGTTGCCGTTATTTTCTGTAATTTTTCTGCATCTTACTTTCTACTGGCTGTGTGTAAGCTTGAAATTTTGGGATTAGCAGCTTCTGCTTTTTTGGGTGCTCTTTTCCAGCTTTTATTTAACTATGTACTTTTCAAAAAAGAAGGTATTTTTTTCTCTTTTAAATTTTTGTTTACAAAAATTGATTATTCTCTGATTTTTAAGATTATCCGCTACGGATTTCTAATAGCATTGCAAAATATGATGTGTACAATCGGTTATCTTTTTGTTACATACCAGACAAACCGTTTTCTTACCATTGATTATATTTCCGTATTGAATGTCTCTCTTCCACTGACCGGAATCATGAGTGCCGCCAGTTCTGCCTGTTATGCTTTTTGTCCTCATAATTACAAAAAAACAGCCCAAAAACGTATGAGAGATTTTCTTCATCTTACACTATTCTGCTGTTTTTTATATGGTATTTTCTGTTTTGCCCTCTATGCACTTCTTGGAAATTGGTATTTTAGCCGGTTATTTGATAATCCGCAGATAATTTCCCATGGAAAGGATTTCTGGCTTGTTCAGGGAATCGGATATCTTTTTCTTTCCTTGATATTTCCAATCCGTTCCTTTTTTGACTCTGTCGGAATGAGCAGACTGTCACTTTTATCAGGATTAGGCGAATTGATTGGAAATCTTGTTTGTGCATTTTATCTGATTCCGCATTTTGGAAACATCGGAAGAACACTTTCCTATCCTTTAGGCTGGTTTTTAGGTTCTGCGTTTCTGATTTTTGCACTGATACATTATAAAAGCAGGTTATATTAAGTGGATAACAGTTTCTTTTTTCGATTGCTTTCGTTTCCCCATTTTTCAAGAATATGTCATTTTACGCAAAAGAAAAACGGTCTGGATTTTGAATGAATATTGCAATCAGAATTTGCATATGCCATAATACAAGTAGGCTAAAAGATAAGAGTTGTCCAATGTAAGTGACAGCAACAAATATCCCAGAATGCCAGCTCTGGGATATTTTATTTCTACTTTTACCACTTTTTATTTTAACGCAAAAAAGTACCGCAGTCCTTGAAACCACGGTACTTTCAACGTTTTTTTCTTTTTTAACCTGACAAAGAAATTTAGAATTTTCCTTCTTTCGCTGCTTCCTCAACACTTACAGCCACAGCAACAGTCATACCAACCATCGGGTTGTTACCTGCACCGATAAGACCCATCATTTCTACGTGAGCCGGAACAGAAGAAGAACCTGCAAACTGTGCGTCAGAGTGCATACGACCCATAGTATCTGTCATACCATAGGAAGCAGGACCTG